>NZ_JBMPIT010000008.1:0-202467 GCF_049341845.1 Curtobacterium guangdongense | reverse complement strand
CCGAAGCACTCAAGCAACTACTCTCACGACCAACAGAAACAGGTGTTGCAACCACCACCTGAATCCACCCAGCGACTCTGTCGCTGGTTGCAGACGCAGCGACGGGCGGACGGGAGGCACGGTGCGAGCCCGACCCGCGCCTCCAGTCCGGCTCGGGCGGACGGGAGGCCCGTGGCGGGGCCGCCACGAGCCTCCCGTCCGCCTTCACGCGGCGTGACGGCGCGCGGCCAGCCGGCCGCGCAGGGTCGCGTCCTCGTACTCGCGATGGAACACGCCGCGGCGCTGCAGGATCGGCACGAGTTCGTCCACGACGGTCTCGAGCCCCCGGGGGAACTCGTCGATCATCAGGTTGACGCCGTCGGCGGCACCGGTGCGGTACCAGTCCTCGATCGTGTCCGCCGCCTGCTCCGGTGTGCCGACGACGATCCGCGCGCCGTACCCGCCGAAGCCCCGCAGGACCTCGCGGAGGCTCGCGTTGTTCGCGCGGACCCAGCGGACGACGGTCTCGTGGTACCCGAGCGACGGGCCGTACGTGACGGGGTCGACCTCTCGGTCGAGGATCGACGACGGGATGGGCGCCGCCGGGTCGAGGCCGCTGAGGTCGGCGTCGAGGTGCGTCCCGAGCGCCCGGAGTGCGTACCCGTCCGGCGCCAGGGACTCGAGGTGGTCGAAGCGGGCGCGGGCCTCGGCCTCGGTGCTGCCGAGGACGAGCGAGAGCCCGGGGACGACCGTCACGTCGGAGGACCGCCGGCCGTACGTCTCGGCGGCGCGCTTCACGGCGCGGAGGTGCTCCCGGGCGGGTTCCGGGGTGAGCTCGACGGCGAAGACGCCCTCGGCGACCCGGGCGGCGAGGTCGCGGCCGTGCGGCGATCCCCCTGCTTGGAACACGACCGGGTGCCCCTGCGCGGACGGCGGGACCCGGAGCAGACCGTCGTGCGACAGGAACTCGCCGCGGTGGTGCACGGTGCGCCCGGTCACGGCGGAGGCCCACAGCGCCTGGACGAGGTCGACGAACTCCCCGGCGCGGGCGTAGCGCTCCGGGCGGTCGGGGTTCCGTGCGACGCCGAAGTTCGCGGACACCGACGGGTCGTACGTCGTCACCGCGTTCCAGCCGACCCGTCCGCCGGAGACGGTGTCGAGCGACAGGGTCCGCTCGGCGAGCTCCACCGGGTCGTTGTACGTCGTCGACGCGGTGCCGACGAGCCCGAGGTGCGTCGTCGCGCCGGCGATCACCCCGAGGGCGACGAACGGCTCGAGCAATCCGTACGCCCGGACGTTCGGGTCGCTCCACGCGGGGTGGTCGGCGAGGAAGACCATGTCGAGGAGGCCGCGCTCGGCGGTGCGCCCGAGGTCCTCCCAGAACGCCGCGGTGAGGAGGTCGGTGGCGGCGACGTCCTGGGTCCGCCACGCTGCCGGTCGCTGCCCGAAGCCCTGCAGGTTCACGCCGAGGACCAGTCCGGCGTCGGCGTCGCGGCTCATGCGGCGGTCGCCGGGTCGGGCTGCGCGACGTCGGCCGGCAGGCGGTCGTTCGCCGGCAGGACGTCGTTCGCCGGCAGGACGGGGGTCACGGCGGAGAGGCGCAGGTCGGCGTCGGGCAGGTCCACGTCGTCCCAGACCGCCAGCACGGGTGAGCCGCCAGGACGCGACGGGGTGGTCAACGGCCCACGGACGCGGTACCCGTCGGGTCCGCCGTCGTGGTCGAGCGGCCGGACGCGATCGGTGTCCGCGAACACCCCGGTCGAACGGTCCCCCACGATGCTGTCGAACGGCCACGTCGCCCAGAGACCGCGGACCACCCGTGCGAACTCGGCGGGGTCGTGCAAGCGTTCGTCGTCAGCAGTGGGCTCGTGCGCACCGTGGTCGCGCGCACCGGGGTCGTGGGCACCGTGGTCGTGGGCACCGACGAGCAGCCCCACGCGACCGCCGAGCACGTGGTCGAGGGAGAGCACGCGGCGGGCGACGTTGTACGGGTGGTCCCGCGTCGGGGCGACGGCGATCAGGAAGCGGTGCGCCGGCAGCACACGGCCGAGGGCGAGGGCCGCCGACGTCGGGTCGACCCGTGGTCCGCCGGCCCGTGCCGGGACGAACCGGTCCGCGCCGAGGACGACCGTGTCCGCGTCGGTGCGCCGGATCCGGTCCGCGAGTCGGGCGATGCCGCCGGGCTCGTGGACCGCGGTCGCGAGGTCGGGGTCTGGGACGCGGATCGGCGATGCGATGCGTCTGCTGGTGTCCGTCATCTGTCCTCCGGGATCGGGAGCGGCCCGCCACCGTCGCCTCCCCAGCGCCGGGTGGCGGGCCGTTGCGGACGACCGTACGGGTCGCGATGAGCGCGCTGCCCGTGGGCGTCACCGCGTTGCGCGGGATGACGGGGCGTTACGTCGCGGCTGTCACGGCGCGACCGGGCGTTACGCGGTCACGGCGTCAGCGCTCGACGAGGCGGCGGCTGCCGTCGGGTCCCGCCGGTCGAGCGGGCTCGCGCCGTTCACCAGGTGGTCGCCGACGATCCGCCGCTTGTGCACGCGCGGGTTGTGCGACGACAGGGTGCGGGCGTTCCGCCAGTGCCGGTCGAGGCCGATCGCGCGGAAGGTCCCCGACGAACCGAGCGCGTCGAAGACCACGGTCGTGGCGTCCAAGACCGCATCGGTCACGACGGTCTGCGTCTGAGCCACCGTGATCCAACTTCGCTGCAGCAGCCCCGTGAGCGTCTCGTCCGTCGCCGGATCCACTCCGGCCGCGAGCAGTTCCGCGTGGCGGTCCACGGCGTCGTCGATGGACCCGAGGCTCGCGACGAACGCCGCGTCCGCCGCGTACACCCGCGCGGCGACGGTCCCGACGACACCGAGGAGCTCCGGGTCGTGCGAGGGGCGGGCCTCGGTCCCGTTGTGGTGTCCACGGGCACGGGCCCGCAGCGCGGCGACGCCGTCACGCAGCGCCGCACGCCCGATGCCGACGAGGATCGCGTGCATGAAGGTCTGGTAGTACTGCTCCTGGTACGGGTACCGCGTGGCGAACGGGTGGACGCGCTCGTCGGGGACGTGCACGTCGGTGTACCGCACGCTGCCGCTCCCGGTGATGCGCTGCCCGAAGCCGTCCCAGTCGTCACCGACCACCACGTCGGGGTCCTCGGCGTCGACGAGTGCCACGACCTGCTCCCCCGCCTCGTCGATGGCCATCACGGTGATCCACCTGGCGTAGACGCTGCCCGTCGAGTAGAACTTCGCGCCGTTGATCCGCCAGCCGCCGTCCGGGTCCCGACACGCGGTCGTCGTGATGCGCTCCCCGGTGGCGTTCGGCGTCTCGCTCCACCCGCCCCCCACGACCTCGCCGTCGCCGAGCCGTGCGACGAGGTCCCGATCAGCGGCGCCGCCGTCCGCGTGCACCCGGTCCTCGACGAACGAGAAGTGGTTCCGCCACACGTGCGCCAAGTTCGGGTCGACCTCGGCGATCTCGGCGACGGCGCGGAACAGGTCGGACAGCCGAGCCCCGACGCCGCCCCAGTCCTCCCGGGTTCGCCACCGCGCGAACCCGGCCTCGACGAGCCACCCGAGCTGCTCCGTCGCGAGGCGCTCGTCACGCTCCCGCTCGAATGCGTCGAGTCCGATCCGCTCGATTACGGGTCGGAGCGGCGCGATGAGCTCGTCGTACCGGTCGTCTGCTGGGATCTCACTCGGGCACATGCGGCGCACGCTACCGACCACGCGCACGGCCGGACACCGCGGCCGCAACCTCGTGCAACGCGGCGAAACCGGGCGTCACACCGGAGCGGCACGTCGTTCGTGTCAGCGTTGACGGACATGACCGCCAATGTTACGTTCGACGGACACGCTGCCCCATGTCAGCCTTGACGGACACGGAGACTTCATGATCGCAGATCGCGTCATCGACTGGGCGAACATCGTCCGGGAACGACGGACCATGCTCGGCGCGACCCAGGCGGACGTGGCAGCCGAGTTGGGGACAAGCCGGCAGTGGGTGTCGAACTTCGAGAACGGTCGATCCACCTCGGTTGCCGAACTCGCCACCGTCTTGCGACTCCTCGCGATCCTCGACCTGACCGCGCTGCTCACCGCGGAGCCGGCCGATGCCTGACACCCACCTCGGCGTGTACCTGGGGGGACGACGCATCGGGTCCGTCGCCGAGTCCGACGGTGCACACCGACTGACCTTCGACGACGAGTGGAGACGGTCCTCTGGCCGACTCGAGTTGAGCGCAGGACTCGTGAAGTCACAGCGCGTGCACGAAGGTCCGCGAGTGTCGGCGTACCTGCAGGGGCTCCTCCCCGACGACGCGCGGGTCCGCAGCCGTTGGGCAGCCCGGTTCCAGACGGCGAACACACCGCTCGGCCTGCTCCGGCACATCGGCCTGGACTGCGCTGGCGCCGTGCAGTTCTCGACCACGACGAGCGACGACCTCGATCTCCCCGGCGGTCTCGAACCCGTCGACGACGCCGACGTCGCCGAGCATCTCGCTGCCCTGCGCGGTGATCCGTCGGCCTGGGCGATGCCAGCGGACCACGGCGGCTACTTCTCGCTCGCCGGGATGCAGTCGAAGTTCGCCTTGCGGCGCACGGATGACGGGTGGGCCGTCCCGTGGGGCAGCGAGCCGTCGACGCACATCCTGAAGCCGGGGATCTTCGGCCTCCCACACCAGGGTGTCGTCGAGCACCTCACGCAACGGGCAGCGCGTGCCGTCGGGATCGACGCTGCGACGACCACGATCGAGCGCTTCGGCGACGAGGTCGTGCTCGCCGTGGAGCGGTACGACCGGGTGCGTCACCCCGACGGCACGGTCGAACGCGTCCACCAGGAGGACTTCGTCCAGGCACTCGGCATCGACCCGGAGACGAAGTACGAGTCCGACGGCGGGCCGGGCATCCGGAGCTGCGCAGGCCTCCTCCGCGACGCCCTGCGCGGCCGGGCAGCCACCGAGGGCATCAGGCGGTTCGTGGAAGGCGTGGTCTTCCACTGGGTCGCCGTCAGTACGGACGCGCACGCCAAGAACTCGTCGCTCCTCCACACCGCACGCGGAAGCGACCTGGCACCGATGTACGACGCAGCGTCCGCTCTCGCGTACGAACGCGTGGACGGCATGCACCCGAAGCAGGTCAAGCTCGCGATGAAACTCGGTTCCGACTACCGGGTCGACTCGACACAGGCG
This sequence comes from Curtobacterium guangdongense, assembly GCF_049341845.1. Lineage (NCBI taxonomy): Bacteria > Bacillati > Actinomycetota > Actinomycetes > Micrococcales > Microbacteriaceae > Curtobacterium > Curtobacterium guangdongense. Next base: position 197,309 of record NZ_JBMPIT010000008.1, on the reverse strand, counting down.
CGGCACGTCGCCCGGACGGCGGCAGACGTCGGCGTGGACCCGCAGTGGGTCCTCGAGCGCGCCCGATCGATCGCCTCGGCGTTCCCGGACGCGATCTCCGAGGGGCTGCGTGCGCTCGCGGGCGCCCAGGTCGGCGTCGACGACGCGTTCCGCACCGCCTTCCTCGACGCGGCGGCACGCCGATCGGCTGCGGTCATCCGATCGATCGATCAGATGAGGTCGCTTCCCGCTGCGGAGACGCAAGCTGCTGCCCGAACCACTTCCGGGCGGTTTGCGGCGAGACGGGGAGAGTAGCGTCGACGCGATGACCATCAACGACCTGACCGCGCCGTTCGCCGGGCAGGGGTTGGTGCAGATCGGCGAGGTCCTGCTCGCGTTCGCGCTCGCATCGCTCATCGGGCTCGAACGGCAGCTCCGGTCGAAGAGCGCTGGTATCCGCACGCAGACCATCGTCGGCACGGCCTCTGCGCTCATGCTGCTCGTCAGCAAGTACGGCTTCAGCGACGTCCTGCTCGCCGGCCACGTCGTCCTCGACCCGTCGCGCGTCGCGGCCCAGATCGTCTCGGGCGTCGGGTTCCTCGGCGCCGGGCTGATCCTGACCCGCCGGGGAGCCGTCCGCGGGCTCACCACCGCGGCCTCCGTCTGGGAGACCGCGGCGATCGGCATGGCCGCCGGTGCCGGACTCTGGCTGCTCGCCCTCGTGGTGACCGCCCTGCACTTCGTGGTGGTGTTCGGCTACACCGCGCTCATCCGCGCGCTCCCCCGTTCAGCCGAGTCGTCGTTGACGCTCGACGTGCTGTACGACTCGGGCCGTGGCGTGCTCCCGAAGGTCCTGACGCTCGTCACGGCCGGCGGCTGGCACGTCGGCCGACTCGTCCAGCAGGACAGCGACCGCGACGAGACGACCGCGGTCCGACTGGAGGTCACCGGGCCTCGGGACGCCGGCATGTTGCTCGCACAGCTCGGCGAGGTCGACGGCGTCCGCGCGGTCGACCCCACCGCGGCCGACGACCTGGAGTGACCCCTGCCATGATCGACGGATGCCCTCGTTCTTCCTGACCCACGCCGAGGTCGTCGTGGACCCCGCCGCGCCCATCGAGTCGTGGCACCTGTCCGACACCGGCCGGGCCCGCGCCGCTGCAGCACACCGACACGCCTGGGGTCCCGGCACGGCACGGATCGTCTCGAGCGAGGAGCGCAAGGCCATGGAGACCGCCGACCTCCTCGCCCGGGCCGTCGGCCGGACCACGACGGTCGACCCGCTCCTCGGCGAGATCGACCGGAGCGCGACCGGCTACCTGCCGCCGTCGGAGTTCGAACCGGTCGTCGACGCCTTCTTCAGCCGTCCCGCCGAGTCGGTCCGGGGATGGGAGCGCGCGGTCGACGCGCAGGCCCGCATCGTCGATGCCGTCCGCCGACACACCGCTGACGGCTCCGACGTCACGATCGTCTCGCACGGCGCGGTCGGTGCGCTGCTCCTCGCGGACCTCACCGGGGCGGCGATCGGCAGGGACCTCGACCAGCCGGGCATGGGCAGCGTCTTCACGTTCGACCCGCGCGCGTGGCGCGCGACGTCGAGCTGGACGCGCGTGACGCCCTGAAGGTGCCCACCCACCGGACTGGAGGCTCCCCCACGGCCCGCCCCGCGCCTCCAGTCCGACCGGTGGTCGGTTCCCCCCCGTGTTCCCGTCGCGAGCCTACGGTCGCGGTCCGGTCGTCACCGCCTGGTACCCGCGGGATGTGTCCGGAGACCCACTCAGGCCGGGAGCTGCTCGCCCGCCTCGACCGCGACGTCGAGCCGGTTCTCGGCGGGCGGCAGCGGGCAGGTGGCGTGCGCGGTGTAGGCGCACGGCAGGTTCGTCGCGCGGTTGAAGTCGATGCGGGTGCGGCCCTCGGCATCGGGGGCGTCGATGTCGAGGCTGCGGTTCGCCGCGTACGTCGTGACGCCACTCGTCCGGTCGGTGAACAGCACGTGCAACCCGTCGCCGTGCCCGTTGAACGCCAGCAGGGTCCGCGGCCCGTCGAGGTCGAACGACAGGGTCACGGGAGCGGCGTACACGTGCTGGAGTCCGTCGACGACGGAGCCGACCGTGACCTCGCGCGGCTCGTCGAACGGGGTGAACCGGGCGTCGACGACGAAGCGCTCGTCCGGTGCGTAGGCCGGTGTGCCGCGGTACCCGGTGCGGATCGGGCTCGACGGGTGCCTCGGACGGACGACGTCGCTGCCACCACGGCGGGCGACCTCGACCACGGTCGTCTCCTCGTCGGTGCGCCACACGGCGATGGTGGACGAACGCTCCGCGAGCGGCCCGAACCGGTGCGTGCCCGTGACGACGGCGCCGTCGATCTCGAGCGACTCCCCGTCCGCGAGCTCCACGACGGGACCGTCCTCGCTCGTCGACCAAGCTCCGGGAGCGTCCTCGAAGCGCTCGGGCGTCCACGTCAGCCAGCGGATGCTCGTGATGGCGAGGAAGCCGTGCTCGTCGGCGCGAGCGGCCTCGTGCGCGTCGTGCCACGCGCGCCAGTCGGCTGCGAACGAGGTCTCGGTCGTCGTGGTCATGCGTCGACGGTACGTCGTCAGGGCACCCGGTGCCGACTCGGGACGACACGGGGCGTCACCGGTGTGCGCGGCGGACCGGTGGTCGCACCGGTAGCGTGAGATCGGCAGGGTCGAGGAGGTCACGTGCACGGCGACGCAGTGGACACACTGGGCATCGACAGTGTGTGGTTCGACCCGCTCTGGCGCATCGAGGTCCGACTGACGCCCCTCGAAAGGACGCTCCTCACGACGTGGCCGGTCCGGCGGCTCGCGTTCATCGCCCACGCGGGCGCGGCGTCGATCACCACGACGCAGACGTACACGCGCCTCGAGCACTCGCTCGGAGTGCTCGCCCTCGTGGCGCACTTCGACCCCGACGACGCGCTCGCCCGGGTCACCGGTCTGCTGCACGACGTCGGACACCTGCCGTTCAGCCACACGCTCGAGGGGCTCGGCGGCCTCGACCACCACACGCTCGGTCGCGCGGCGGTCCGCGGGCTCGCCGACGTGCTGCGCGAGGGCGGCATCGACCCGGAGGCCGTGATCAGCACGGACGACGGCGCACTGCCGTCCCCGCTGACGAACCGGAGCGGCGGTCTGAAGCTCGACCACCTCGACTCGTTCCTGCGCAGCGGTCAGGCGCACGGCCGGACGACCTCGCCGCCAGCGGAGCTCCTCGACCGGCTGCGGCTCGTCGACGGCACCGTGGACACCGACGCCACGACCGCCGCAGAGGTGGTGGACCTCGCCGTGCGCGAGGCCCGGGCACAGCGGTCCGAGGCGAACATCGTCCCGAACGTCGTGCTCCGGTCGCTGGTGACGCGCGTGCTCGACACGGGGACGCTCACGCCCACCAGGTTCGCGGGGCTCACCGACGACGAGCTCTGGGCGGTGCTGCTCGCCGACCCGGCCACGGTCGACGAGGCCGTCGAACTCCGTCGGCACCCGGAGCACTGGCAGTTCGCCGACGGACACACCCCGGCGTCCGACGACGCCCTCGCCCATGTGATCCGCCGGACCTACCTGGACCTGCCCACCGTCGACGGCGCGGTCATCACGAGTGAGGACGTCACCGAGCTGCAGCGCGGGATCCCCCTCGACCTCGCCGTCCAGCGCACCCGCGTGCCGAGCGCGCTCCGGAGTGGGACGATGACGTCATGACCGGTCCCGGGAGCACGAGCGACGGGCTGTCCCTCGACGAGGCAGCCGCGATCGCCGAGCACGCACGCGAGGGCCGTCTCGACATGGACGACCCGCAGATCCGGCAACTCGTCGGCGAGGCGAACCGGATGATGGTCCGCACGCAGATGTGGGGCGAGCAGCCGGCGACCCCCAGGCGACGCTGGAAGCGGCGCGGCCTCGCGATCGGCGCCGCAGCCATCGTCGCGATCTGGGTGATCGGCCTGCTGGGCCCGCTCCTGCTCCGCCTCGGCGTCTGAGACGAGCGCTGCCGCGACCGCCTACCAGGGGTGGGCGATGTCGCGGGGCCGAGCCGGGCCTCCCGACCGGATCTGCCGCACCGCGGGGACGACGGGACCGGCCGGGGCGGAGGTGAGCAGCACGGCGCACGCTGCGCCGCGGGCGACGACGTCCTCGCCGAGCGCCGTGAACGCCACCGCTGGAGCGCGACGCGAGCCCAGGCGTTCGAAGAGCCGCGCCTGCAGCGCGTCGAGAAGGGTCGCGCCGCCGGCGAGTGCTGCGCTCCCGCCGACGACCACGCGCTGGACGTCGAGGAGTTCGACGACGTGGACGAGCGCCGAACCGAGCGCCGCGCCGGCCTCGGCGAGGAGCGGCCGCGCCGCGGGCAGCGCGCACAGCCGTTCGAACGCCGCGCGGACGGACGCGGGGTCCTCGGCGACCGGTGGGAGCAACCCGGCGGCCACCCCGCGCCGGACCTGCTGGAGGGGCTGACAGGCGTCCCAGAGCTCGGTCCAGCCGCCGTGCGCGTGCACCGGGATGCCGCCGAACTCCCCCGCGTTGCCGGTGCTGCCGCGGACGACCTCGCCACCGACCACGATGCCCGCTCCCACACCGTGCCCGAGGTACACCGACACCAGGTCCTCGGTCGATCGCGCCGTCCACCACTCGGCGAGGGCGCTCGCGACGACGTCCTTCTCGATGCGGACGGGGAACCCGGTGCGCTCCGCGAGTTCGGCTGCGAGCGGGACGCCGGACCACGAGGCGAGCTGCACGGGAGCGCCGAGCGCCGCACGGTCCTGCTCGATGGGGCCTGGTGCCGCGACACCGATGCCCGCCACGCGCGCGCGGTCGATCCGAGCGGCGGTCACGAGGTGGTCGACCGCGCCGGCCATCGCGTCGAGCGTCGACGAGGGATCGTCGACGGCGGCCGCGCCGAGGTGTTGTTCGGCGACGAGCCCCCCGGCGAGGTCCAGGAGCACGACGGAGACCTGCGCGGGGTCGAGGTGGACGCCGACGGCGAAGCGACCGCCCGGAGCGAGCTCGAGGCGACGACCGGCGGCCGTGCCGTCGAGGAGCTTGTCTGCCGCGCCGGTCTCACGGACCAAGCCGTCGGCGAGGAGTCGGGCCGCGATGTTCGAGACCGTCTGGGCGGTCAGTGCCGTCCGGGTCGTCAGCGCCGAACGGGTCACTGGACCATCGCGACGCACGACGTCGAGCACCACGGCGCGGTTGTGCGCTGCGATGTGGGTCGCGTTCTGCCCTGCAGACATCTCAGCGATCCGGTGCTTGACGAGGCTCGTGCATGGTCCCTAGCATTCCTGACCAAGCGAATTTGTCAATCAATTGGATTGAACTGATCCGGACGGGCAGATCGCCGAGTGACCACACCGAGGTGGTCGCGCCCGTCGTCACACCGGTGTGACACGGGAACTCGAAGGGACGCCCGTGACGACGACCGCTCGCCCGGCCACCACAGCGCGACCCGCTCCACCGACCGAGCGCACCGGTCGACGAGCGGGGAAGAAACACCCCTGGACCGCAGCGGAGAAGCGACGTCTCCGCATCGGTATCGCCTTCATCTCCCCGTGGATCTTCGGGGTCCTCGTCTTTATCGCGTACCCGCTGATCTACTCCTTCGTGATCAGCCTGACGCGGTACTCCGGCATGAATGCGGCGACCTTCGTCGGGTTCGGCAACTACATCGCCGCCTTCATCGACCCACTCGTCCACACCGCCGTGGGCAACACGCTGTTCTACGCGGTGATCGCGGTGCCCGTCGGCATCGTCGTGGCGATCGTGATCGCGCTCGCGATGAACCAGGACGTCAAGGAGATCAGCTGGTACCGGACGGCGCTGTACATCCCGTCCCTCATCCCGACCTTCGCCCTCGCGTTCATCTTCGTCGTGCTCGTCAACCCGCAGACCGGCATCGTGAACCAGGCGTTGAAGCTCGTCGGCGTCCCGGCGACGAACCTGCTCGGCGACCCGACGACGGCGAAGCTCGTGATCGTCGCGCTGGCGCAGATGGGTGCCGGCAACGCGGCGCTGGTGTTCCTCGCCGGCATGCGCGGCATCCCGAAGACCCTGTACGAAGCAGCACGTGTCGACGGCGCCGGTCCGGTGCGGCAGTTCTTCGCGCTGACGCTGCCGCTGATCTCCCCCGCGATCCTGTTCAACCTGATCACGGGGATCAGCAACGGCCTGCAGGTGTTCACCGAGGCGTACGTGATCTCGTCCGGATCCGGCGGACTCGGGTCTCCGGACAACGGGACGTTGTTCTACATGCTCTACCTCTACAAGAACGCGTTCAGCTACGCGCAGCTCGGGTTCGCGAGTGCGATGGCCGTGCTCCTGTTCCTCGCCGGGATGATCCTCTCCGGACTCGTCTACTGGCTGTCCAAGCGGTTCGTGAACTACGACGTGAGCGGGGAGTGACGCCATGACGATGCAGAAGGACCGAGTGTCCACCGAGACGTCGTCGATCGAGGACGTCCGCCCCAAGGACCGCAGGAACGCCCGCGCGGACCGCTCCAGGAACGCCGACGGCTCCGTCCGCTCGCCGTGGTCGTCGATCGGCGCCCGCGTGGTGCTCATCGCGATGAGCCTGCTGTTCCTCATCCCCATCTACTGGATGGTGATCTCCGCGCTGAAGAGCAACAGCGAGCTCGGCGCGTTCCCCCCGACCTGGTTCCCGCAGTGGCTGGACTGGTCGAACTTCGGCGATGCCGTGAACGCGATGCCGTTCTTCACGTTCTTCCGGAACACGCTGATCATCACCGTGCTCGTGACGCTGTTCTCGATGGTGTCCAACCTGGTCATCGCCTACGGGTTCTCGTGCATCGAGTGGCGCGGCCGCGACCGGATGTTCTACGTCGTGCTCGCGACGCTCTTCATCCCGTTCCCGGTGACACTCATCCCGATGTTCGACCTGTACGCGCGGCTCGGCTGGATCAACACCTTCCTGCCGCTCGTCGTGCCGAGCCTGTTCGGGTCCGCGTTCTACGTGTTCCTCCTCCGGCAGTTCCTGCTGCAGATCCCGAAGGACCTGCTCGACGCCGCACGCATGGACGGCGCGTCCGAGTGGCGCATCCTCTGGCGCATCGTCTTCCCGCAGGCCAAGGCCGCGCTCGTCACGGTCGGCATCTTCGCCGCGGTGGGTGCCTGGAACGACTTCCTCGGGCCGCTCATCTACCTGCAGGACGAGAACGTGCAGACCCTGTCGATCGGCCTCCAGGTCTTCCGCCTGAACAACAGCGCGGACTTCCAGTTCAACCAGCTGATGGCGGCATCGATCCTCATCATCCTGCCGCTCGTCATCCTGTTCTTCTTCTTCCAGCGGACCTTCCTCAAGGGCATCCAGATCGGGAGCTTCAAGTGAACGCGCGACACAACGGCGCCGCCTTCGACCGCCGGACCTTCCTCCGCGCCGCCGCCGCGACGGGCGGTGCTGGTGCCCTCGCGTTGCTCGCCGCCGGGTGCGCGACGGGCGGTGCTGGCAGCAACCCGAACTCGGTCTCGATCTGGGGCGTCACGGGCACCTTCGTGCCGTTCCAGACGAAGGTCATCAACCAGTTCAAGCAGCTGCACCCGGAGATCGACGTCCGCGTCAACCAGGTGCCCTCGCAGGGCACCGGCGACGCCACCAGCGTCATCACGGCCGTCCGCGGCGGGACCGCTCCCGACCTGTGGCTCCTCGACCGGTTCAGCGCGGCGCAGTACGCGGCGATCGGGCTCATCGAGCCGATCGACGAGCTCATCGACGAGTTCGAGAACGTCTCCAAGGAGGAGTTCTTGTCCTCCTGGCTCGGGTTCACCGTCGGCGAGCTGACGTACCAGGGCAAGACGTACGGCCTGCCGCACGACACCGACGCCCGCGGGATGTTCGTGAACCGCACGATGCTCCGCGACGCCGGGCTCGACGTCGACGAGTTCGACTGGGAGCAGAACGGCCCGGTGACCATGGACCGGATGGCCGAGGTCAGCGACAAGCTCACGAAGAAGGAGGGCGGCAACTACAGCAAGATGGGCCTCCTCCCCTGGTACGGCGAGGGCTGGCCGTTCACGTGGGGCCTCGGACTCGGAGCGTCCTACTTCGACCAGGCCGACTCGCAGATGACGATGGACTCCGGCAGCGTCAAGAAGATCTACGAGTTCTACGACGAGTGGGCGCAGCGCTACGGCTACCGCGCCGCCGACACGTTCATCGCCACGTACGAGCCCACAGGACACCCGCCGGGGCAGACCGCGTTCCTGGCGAACCGGATGGCGTTCATGGTCAGCGTCCCCTCGACGATCCAGACCTTCGACAACTACGGGCCGAAGGACCTCGACTGGACCGTCGCGTACCTGCCGACCCAGGCCGCCGGTGACGACAAGTACACCTGGTCCGGCGGCTTCGCGCTCTGCCTGCCGAAGGGCTCGAAGAAGAACAAGGCCGTGTGGGAGCTGATGAAGTACTTCACCGGCAAGCGCGGCCAGGAGACCTACATGGTCCCCGCCACGAGCGTCCCGTCGAACATCGCTGCGCTGAAGGACCCGAAGGGCTCCGCGAAGTCGATCCGCTTCTTCGTCGAGTCGATGCCCGACTCCACCTGCCGCCCGCCCCTGCCCGTCGGAGGCGCCTGGTGGGACTCGCTCGCCGACGCCAGATCGAGCGTGCTCCTCGGCACCGCCTCACCGCAGGAGGCGGTCGAGCGGGCACAGGCGCGGGTCAACCCGATGATGCAGACCTACTCCCCGTTCAAGCTGCCCAAGGACTACGACAAGGTCCAGGTCTAGCGACCGGACCCCCTCATGAAAGGCAACCATGCCCAGCACCACCACCCCGATCCGCGTCGCCGTCCTCGGCTTCTGGCACGTCCACGCCGGTGACTACGCCCGCCAGACGGTCGAACACCCCGGGACCGAGCTCGTCGCCGTGTGGGACGACGACGTCGCCCGTGGCCGCGAGGGCGCCGAGCAGTTCGGAGTCGAGTTCACCGACGACCTCGACGCGCTGCTCGCCCGCGAGGACATCGACGCCGTGACGATCACGACGTCGACCGACGTGCACCGCGACGTGATCACCCGCGCCGCCCGCGCCGGTAAGCACGTCTTCACCGAGAAGCTCCTCGCCCCGACGGTCGAGGAGTGCGAGGAGATCATCGCGACCTGCGACGCCGCCGGCGTCAAGCTCATCGTCTCGCTCCCCCGGCTGTACCACGGCTACACCCAGGCGATCCTCGAGGAGATCCGGTCCGGCCGCCTCGGCGAGGTCAACCACGCCCGCGTCCGCCTGTCGCACGACGGCGCGATCCGGCCGTGGCTGCCGGAGCGCTTCTTCGACCCGTCGACCGCGATCGGCGGAGCGCTGACCGACCTCGGCTGCCACCCCGTGTACCTCACGCAGCTCTTCCTCGGTGCGCGTCCCGACTCGGTCGAGGCCGTCTACCGCTCCGTCACCGGCCGCGCCGTCGAGGACCACGCGGTCGTCACGGTCGGCTACGCCTCCCAGGCGATCGGCATCATCGAGGCCGGCTTCGTCGCCGGCACCCCGTTCACGATCGACGTGGCCGGCACCGGCGGATGGCTCTCGTTCTCCGACCAGGAGGCCCGGCTCACCGCCGGCGGGTCGGCGTACGGCGACGAGCCGGTCACCATCCCGGTCCCCGAGGACGGCCAGGACGCCTTCGGACAGTGGGTGGACCACATCACCTCCGGCACGCGTGCCGACGACAACATCGCCCGCGCCGTCGAGCTCACGAGGCTCGTCGTCGCCGCGAACGCCGCTGCGCGCACCCCCGTCGCGGCCTGACCGGCCGCACGATCGACCGACACCAGCAACCCAGCACGAAACCAGGAGTCACCATGTCCAACGACACCATCCGCGTCGGACTCATCGGCGGCGGCGGCATCGCGTCCGCACACATCGCCGGCTACGCCCAGCACCCGGACCTCATCCGCATCGCCGCGGTGGCTGATGCGTTCGCGTCGACCGCCGAGGCCCGCGGCGCCGAGCTCGGCGTGCCCCACTTCACCGACTACCAGGAGATGCTCGACCGCGCCGACATCGACGCCGTCGACATCTGCCTGCCGCACCACCTGCACCGTGACGCGATCGTCGCCGCGGCACGGGCCGGCAAGCACGTCCTCTGCGAGAAGCCGCTCTGCCTCACCCCCGAGGAAGCGCGCGACGTGCAGGCCGCCGTGAGCGAGGCCGGCGTCACGCTGATGTGTGCGCACAACCAGCTCTTCATGCCGGCGGTCGCGAAGGCGAAGGAGCTCATCGAGACCGGCGTCCTCGGCACCGTGTACGAGGTGCGCACGACGGACAGCTTCCGCAACGACTTCGACCCGGAGAACATGGGCTGGCGTGCACACGCGTCGAAGAGCGGCGGCGGCGAGCTCATCGACACCGGCTACCACCCGAGCTACCTGCTCATGCACCTCGCCGGCGGCGTCCCCGTCCAGGCGACGGCGCTGCTCTCCACGCACCGACTGACGTTCATGGAGGGCGAGGACTCGGCGCAGGCCCTGTTCCGCTTCGACAACGGCGCCGTCGGCCAGCTCGTCACGAGCTGGGCGTACGAGCCGGCTGCCGGCACCGAGCGCTTCAGCGCCGTCGGTGAGCTCGGCTCCCTGACGAGCGACGGCACCACGCTCCGCTGGGACCTGCTCGACGGCACCAGCGAGACCGTGACCTACGAGGACGTGGACACGTTCGCGGCGGAGATCGGCGCGTTCGGCGAGTGCCTGCGGGACGGCACGCGTCCGATCCACACCGAGCGGGAGGGCATCGCCGTGCTGGGCATGATCCTCGCCGCGTACGAGGGCGCCCACAGCGGCTCCATCGCGTCGGTGCTCCAGGTGGAGCCGGTCTCCGCGTGATCCTCGACGACGAGACCACCTCGGTGCTCCGGACCGCTGCTGACGCGGTCCGGGGCACCGCCGGTGTCGGCGTCGGCGACCGGGTCGAGGAAGCCCTCACCCGCACGCTGACCGACACCATCACCCTCGACGACGACGGCACCGCCTTCGTCATCACCGGCGACATCCCCGCGATGTGGCTGCGCGACTCGACGACGCAGATGCTCCCCTACCTGCGCTTCGCGGCCGACTCCCCGGCGATCGCGGACGTCCTGACCGGGGTCGTCCGCCGGCAGTTCCGGTGCATCGACCACGACCCGTACGCCAACGCCTTCAACCGCTCGGCCACCGGCGCGCACCACGATGCCCGGGACCTCTGTGCGGACCCGTCGGTGTGGGAGCAGAAGTACGAGGTCGACAGTCTCGCCTACCCCGTCCAGTTCGCCCACCGACTGTGGACCGCGACGGGGCGCACCGACCTGTTCGACGAGCGCGCCCACCGGGTCCTCCGCACGATCGTCGACCAGTGGCGGGCCGAACAGGACCACGACGCGTCCGCGTACCGGTTCGTCCGGGATGTCGGGATCCCCACCGAGACGCTCGACCGCGACGGTCGCGGCACGCCCGTCGCCGTGACGGGCATGACCTGGTGCGGGTTCCGACCGTCGGACGACGCCTGCACGTACGGCTACAACGTCCCGGAGAACCTGCACGCCGCGCAGGCGCTGCTGGACCTCGCCGAGATCGCCCGCAACGTGTACGGCGACGAGCGACTCGCCGACGACGCCGACGCACTGCGGTCGGCCGTCCTCGACGGGGTGCGGCGGCACGGGATCGTCGAGCACGACGGCGAGTGGGTCTACGCGTACGAGGTCGACGGGCTCGGCGGCGTCGTGCTCATGGACGACGCGAACATGCCCTCGCTGCTCTCGCTGCCGTTCGACGCGCCCGACGTCATCGACGCCGAGGTCACCGCCGCGACCCGACGCCTGGTGCTGTCCCCCGCGAACCCGTACTGGTTCAGCGGTGCGGCGGCCGAGGGCATCGGGAGCCAGCACACCGAGCCGAACCGGGTGTGGCCGATCGCGCTCTGCGTCGAGGGCATCACCGGGACGCCGGAGCGCCGACGGGAACTGCTCGCCGTCCTGCTCGCGACGGACGCTGGGACCGGCCGCATGCACGAGTCGTTCGACGTGGACGACCCCGCCGCGTTCTCGCGGGAGTGGTTCTCGTGGGCCGACGCGATGTTCTGCGAGCTCGCACTGACCGTGGCGGACGACCTCAGTGGTCGCGGAGCGCCTCGATCAGCTCGCTCTTCCGCTTCGACGAGTACCCGGTGAGTCCGAGCTCCTTCGCACGCTTCCGGAGATCGGCAACGGTCCAGTCGTCGTAGGAGCCGGACTCCCCGCCCTTCTTCCCGACCGCCCGCTTGCCCTTCGCGGCCGCGGCGTTGCTGATCCGCGCGGACTTCTCCTTGGAGTTGCCCTCTGCTCGGAGTTCCTCGTACATCTCGGGGTTCTTCACGCCCCGCATCTGCTGGTTCGGCATGGCCGAGACCGTACGCCGCCGAGCCTCAGTGCTTCTCGGGGTCGTTGCCCCAGTTCATGAGCGAGTACCGCCACGCCGTGTCGTGCACGTCGCCCTTGGGGCGCTGCTTCGCGTGCCGCGCGACGTACCCGACGACCTTCCGCATGTGCGCGTAGTCGGCGTCCGTGTAGTCGGCCTGCTTCTTCTCGAGGATGCGGACGATGTGCCGTCCGCTCTCGTGCCCGGTGGACTCGGTGCTCCCGCCGGACTTCTGCCCGACCTCCTTGGACTCGTCGGTGTCGAGCCATTTCCGGAGCTCGGACGCGGTCATGTTGACCGCATCGGCGAAGTCGGCCCTGGTCTGCTGGTCGTCGTCACTCATGGCACCACCATCGTCCCGGCCGCTGGACGATCCGGCTGACCGGTGTCCCCCGGCCGGCGGGGCCGGTTCCGCGCCCGCTCGACCGCCTCACAGGGGCCGTCGGGTTCGGTGGACGCATGCCACAGGACCAGTACGAACCCGCCGACCCACGCACGCGCTACCCCGACGTCTCACCAGAGCCGCAGACGCAACCCGAACCGGGCCTGCAGGCCCGGATGACGCCCGTCCCGGACCTCGGCGAGGACACCTACCGCGGGACTGGCCGTCTCGCCGGCCGCAAGGCGCTCATCACCGGCGCCGACTCCGGTATCGGCGGCGCCGTCGCGATCGCGTTCGCCCGTGAGGGCGCCGACATCGCACTCGCGTACCTGCCGGAGGAGCAGGAGGACGCCGACCACGTCATCGAGCAGGTCCGCGCCGCCGGGCGCACGGCTGTCGCGATCCCCGGTGACCTCCGCGACCGCGAGTACGCCGGACGCCTCGTCGCCGAGGCGGTCGAGGGCCTCGGCGGCATCGACGCGCTCGTCAGCGTCGCGGGCAAGCAGGTCTGGCAGCCCGACCTGCTCGACATCACCGACGAGCAGTTCGAGGCCACGTTCGACGTCAACGTGTTCGGCTTGTTCCGGCTCGTGAAGGCCGCGCTCCCCCACCTGCACCCCGGGTCGACGATCACCACGACGGCGTCGATGGAGGCGTACAAGCCCGCACCCGACCGGCTCGACTACGCGGCGACGAAGGGCGCGATCAACAACCTCTCGAAGGGCCTCTCACAGGCACTCATCGAGCAGGGCATCCGCGTGAACGTCGTCGCGCCGGGACCGACCTGGTCGGTGCTGCAGGTCACCAGCGGCGTCGACCCCGAGACCCTGCCGGAGTTCGGCAGCAGCGAGTCGCCGATGGGCCGCGCGGGTCAGCCCGCCGAGCTCGCGCCCGCGTACGTGTTCCTGGCATCGCACGAGTCGAGCTTCGTCGCCGGCGAGACGCTCAACGTGAACGGCGGCATGGTCACGCCCTGACCGATGGCCTCAGCGGACGGACTCAGCGGCTGTCGCGCTCGTACCGCGCCGTGTACACGAGGAAAGTGATGTGCCCGAGCAGCGCGATCCCGAAGAACACCAGCGCGACGGCCCACACCCGGTTCAGGGTGCCGTCGCCGACGAACAGCATCACGATGCAGGCGATGACCGCCGCGGAGAGCAGACCGACCTGCACGGTCGACCAGGTCTTGCGCCAGCGGGGCTGCTGCGGCTGTGGGTTCACGAGACGCCATCTTGCCGCACCGCGCGTGGCCCGACCTGGACATCGGACGTGCGCGCGGCTCGCGACGCGACCACGGGGCGGACGGGAGGCTCGGTGCGGGCGCGCGCCGAGCCTCCCGTCCGGCGGTGCGCACGTTCAGTGCCGCGGCCCGGCCGCCGGAGCGGAGGCGAGTCCGACCAGGGCCGCCAGCGCGAACGCCGTCACGGCGCCGGCCGCGGCGGCGCCCAGCGCCTGCCCGAGCACCAGGGTGACGAAGAGCATCGAGGTCCCCGCCGACGCACGATCCGGGTCGATCTCGGTCGTCCAGGCGATCAGCGCCCCGGTCGCCGCGGTGTACCCCCACCCGAACACCAGGCAGGCGACGAGCGCGACCGGGACGGCACCGGGCACCACGGCGAGCGCGAGGGAGCCGACCACGACCGCGGTCACGCTGATCCCCCAGAGCCGCGCCGGTCGCATGGTGCCCGTCCACCGGCTCGTGACGACGACCGCAGCGCCTCCGAGGCCGAGGGCGATCCAGGCGGTGATGGAGGCCTCCCGATCGACACCGGCGTCGACGAGGACGGATCGGCCGTAGTTCCAGACCGCGGCGGAGCCGGCGCCGAGCAGCAGCGCCGCGAGGAGGAGCCGGCGGTGCGCGACGAACCACGACCCCGTCGGTCGTTCGGGTCGTTCCGCTCGTTCCGTCATGTCGGCGTGACCGCGTTCCGTCGTGTCGGCGTGACCGCGTTCCGACGTGTCGTCGCGACCGTGTTCCGTCCTGTCGTCGCGACCACGGTGGTCGGTGCCGAGCACGGCGACCCCGGCCAGCACCGAACAGGCCGCGGCGACGAACCAGGCGGTGCGCCACTCGGGCAGGACCGCGAGTGCGAGGAGCCCGGCGCCGACGAGCCCGGGCCCGGTCCCCGCGTTCACGACCGCCTGCGCGCGAGGCACCCGACCCGGTGCCGTGTTCCGCGCGACCAGCCGGACGAGCGCCGGTGATGCAGCGCCGGCGCCCGTCGAGCTCAGGACCGCCGCGACGCCGAAGGTGGTCGCGTCGTGACTCCACGCCATCCCGGCAGCACCGACCGCTGCAGTGCTCGCGGCCAGGACCACGAGCGAGCGCGGGTGTCTCGTCGCCGCGAGGAACCCGATCACCGCGCCGACGCAGTACATCGCGGACGCCCCAGCGGAGATCCCCCCGGCGAGCGCCGCACCGAACCCCAGGTCCGCCTGCACGTCCGGCAGCACCAGCCCGTAGGCGAGGCGGACGAGGCCGTAGGTCACCGCGACGAGGGCTGTGCCGGCAACGGCGAGCCCGGTTCCTTTCGAAAACGATCGTTTCACTTTTCGGAGTCTAGGGTGCTGACATGGCCATGCGTGCAGGAACCGAGCAGAAGCTCCTCGACGCCGCTGAGGACCTGTTCTTCACGCACGGCATCGCGGCGACCTCGGTGGACGCGGTCCTGGAGCGTGCCGGGGTCTCGTCCGCCACGCTCTACCGGGGGTACCCGAGCAAGGAGGCACTCGTCGCCGCCACCCTCGAGCGGCGCCGGCTGGACTGGGAGGCGACGTGGACTACTGCGGTCGAACGGCAGACCGGTGCGCGGAGCCGGCTGCTGGCGGTCTTCGACGCACTCGACGACTACCGCACCCGCTCGGCGGCGTCACGGTGGTGCGCGTTCCTCGGCACCGCGTCCGAGTACGCCGATGCGCCGTCGGAGATCCGCGTCGTGCTCGATGCAGAGACGTCGGGTCTCCGCACGCGGCTCACGGAGCTGGCGGTGCCCCTCGTGGGCGGTCGGGCAACGGCGCTCGGCGAGCAGCTGACGCTCGTCGTCTCCGGGGCGCTCGCCATGCGCCTCCGGGACGCCGATGCCGACACCGGTGTGGCGCGGGCGGTGGCGTCGAGCCTGCTGGACGGGCACGGCACTGAGTGACGCCGACGAGGGTCTCCTGGCAGCATGGCCGGCATGAGGCTCACCGCGGATGCCCACGTGCACAGCGAGTGGTCGTGGGACGCCGCGACCGATCCGGCATCCGTCGGGCTGATGGAGCGGACGTGTGCTCGTGCTGTCCGGATCGGTCTGCCCGCGCTCGTCTTCACCGAGCACCTGGACTTCGAGGACCGGTGGCGGGTCGAACCAGGCGACATGGACGGCCACGAGGAAGCCCTGGTCGACGAGACGAACCACGTGCGCCTGCCGCCGTTCGACCTCGACGGGTACCTCGAGTCGATCGACCGGTGCCGCCGGGCGTTTCCCGCGCTCCGGATCCTGACCGGGGTGGAGTTCGGGCAGCCCCACGTCTGGGACGCGGCGGCGGCCGACGTGCTCCGATCCGGTGCGATCGACCGGGTCAACGGATCCCTGCACATGCTGCCGTTCACGGACGGTGACCGGACCGAGCCCGTCACGCTCTTCCACCAACGCGATCCCGACGAGGTGATGTGGGCCTACCTCGACGAGATCCCCCGCATGGTCGCCGGCTCGGACTCGTTCGAGGTCTTCACGCACATCGACTACGCGGCGCGCACGTGGCCGTCGGAGTCAGCCGGGCCGTTCGACCCGCGGCGGTTCGAGGAGCGGTTCCGGACGGCGATGCGCGCGATCGCCGGGTCGGGGCGCGCGCTGGAGATGAACACGAGGCGGTTGTGGCCGTGGATTCCCGAGTGGTGGCGCGACGAGGGCGGTCGCGCCGTGACGTTCGGGAGCGACTCGCACGAGGAGGGGACGCTCGCGGCGCACTTCCCGGAGGCGATGGCGATGCTCGAACACTTCGGGTTCCGGGAAGGAACACGACCAGAGGATCCCTGGTTGCGCTAGCCGGCTCTCGCGCTGGGGTGTCCTGTCCGTGACTCCTTCCGCGCACGCCGCGTCCGTAGCGTGGATCTCGACGAGAGGAGCACGCATGCACACCAGGACACTCGGCCAGGGCCTCGAGGTCTCCGCGATCGGACTCGGCGCGATGGGCATGTCCCAGAGCTACGGCCCGAACCCCGGCGACCGCGACGACATGATCGGCGTGCTGCGGTACGCCGTCGAACACGGCGTGACGTTCATCGACACCGCAGAGGTGTACGGCCCGTACGACAACGAGGAACTCGTCGGTGACGCGATCCGACCGATCCGCGACCAAGTGGTCGTCGCCTCGAAGTTCGGCTTCGACATCGTGGGCGGCAAGTCGGTGGGCGTGAACTCGCGCCCCGAGCACATCCGCGAAGCAGCCGAGGGCTCACTCCGCCGACTCGGCATCGACGCGATCGACCTGTACTACCAGCACCGCGTCGACCCCGACGTGCCGATCGAGGACGTCGCCGGAACCGTGGGCGAACTCGTCGCCGAGGGCAAGGTCAAGCACTTCGGGCTCTCCGAGGCGGCGGCGGAGACCATCCGTCGCGCGCATGCCGTGCACCCGGTGACCGCTGTGCAGAGCGAGTACTCGCTGTGGACGCGCGACCCGGAACCCGCGGTGCTGCCGACCTGCGCGGAGCTCGGCATCGGCTTCGTGCCGTTCAGCCCGCTCGGCAAGGGCTTCCTGACCGGCACCATCGCCGCGGGGACGTCGTTCGGTGAGGGTGAGATCCGCGGGAAGGTGCCGCGGTTCGAGACCGAGAACCTCGCCGCGAACCAGGCCCTCATCGACGCGGTACGGACCCTCGCCGACACTCGTGGCGCGACGCCCGGGCAGATCGCGCTCGCCTGGCTCCTCGCCAAGCGCCCGTTCATCGCCCCGATCCCCGGGACGCGCCGCACGGAGCGCATCGACGAGAACGCCGGCGCGACGGCGATCGCGCTCTCCGTGGACGACGTCGCCGACCTGGACGGACTGGCCGACCGGGTCGGTGTCGCCGGCGACCGGTACGACGCCGCGGGGATGGCCGCCGTCAACCGCTGATCCGAGGCCGGCTGATCCGGTACCCGCTGCTCAGGCGTACGGGATGCCGTCCCCGGCGATGACGGCGCGGTACCCCTCGCGGTAGGTCGGGTACCGGAACGAGAACCCGGTGGACTTCAGGAGCGCGCTCGACAGGCGCTTGTCCGTCACCGGGACGTCGGCAGGCGCCTCGGGCAGGGGTCCGGCACCGAGCTCTGCGGCGAGGAACCGCAGCACCTCGTCGCGGCGGACGGGCTCGTCGTCCGTGCCGATGACGAGTGGCGGTGCGGCGTCGAGCGTCGCGAGGTGCACCAGTGCCGCTGCGGCGTCGTCGCGGTGGATCCGGTTCGTCATCGGCGAGCGATCCCCTTCCGGGACGACGGTGGCCCTGCCGGACCGCACCTGGTCGATCAAGCGGGTGCGCCCCGGTCCGTAGATCCCGGAGAGGCGGACGAGGGTCGCGCCCGGTGCCCGCTCGCGGAGCAGGTGCTCCGCCTCGAGCAGGACGTCGGCGGTCACGGTGCCACCGGTGGCGGGCGTGTCCTCCGTCATGACACCGTCTCCGCCGTACACCGCGGTGGAGGACACCACGACGATGCGTGGGGAGACTCCGGACGCATCGACGCCGTCGAGCAGGTGCCGGAGTCCGTCGACGTAGGTCGCCCGGTACGTCTCGGCGTCCCGGCTGCCCGCGGCGAGCGCGAGGACCACGACATCCGTGTCGGCGTCGATGACCGGGGCGTCGTGCCGGAGGTCGACGGCGCGTCCCTCGATCCACGCCGGGAGCAGTTCGGGGCTGCGGCGCAGGCCGACCACGGTGTGACCGGCCTGGTGGAAGCGGAGTCCGGCGGCGGTCCCGAGGTCGCCGCAGCCGGCGATGACGACGTGCACGCGGTCGACTCTACGGCCGGCGACCTGGAGGCTCTGCCGTCAGAGCGAGAATCCTCCGTCGCTCGTCAGCACCTGCCCGACGACCCAGCCTCCGGCCGACGTCGACAGCCACGCGATGAGCTCTGCCGGGTCCTCGGGACGTCCGACCCGGCCGAACGGCGTGCTCGCGAGGTACTCATCGAGGCCCTCGAGCGAGCGGTCCGTCGTCTCCGGGTCCATGTACCCGGTGTTCACCGGACCCGGGTTGACCGTGTTGAGGACGATCCCGAGTTCCAGCAGGTCGGCGGCGACGGTAGCGGTGACCCCGGCCAGTGCTGCCTTGCTCGCGGCGTAGGCGGCCTCGCCGCGCATGGCGCCGTGGATCTGCCCGGACGTCATCCAGAACACGTGCCCCTGCGGCTCGGCGTACGGGCCGTTGCCGGTGATCCGGTCGCCAGGACGCCGCTGCTCCCCGGTCTGCGGCGCCCGACGGCGGGCGAACTCCGCGGTGAGCAGCATCGTCGCCCGGGTGTTCACCTCCCAGAAGGCACTGAGCCGCTCCGGGGTCATGTCGAGGATGCTGCCGTCATCCCCGCTCTTGGCGTGGTTGCACACCAGGACGTCGAGCCCGCCGGCGAGCCCCTCGGCCGTGTCGATCACACCGGCGATCATCGACGGGTCCGACAGGTCCGCGGCGAGGTCGGCGAACCGTGCACCCTCGGTCAGGTGGGCGCGGATCCCGTCGCGGACGGCGTCGAGGTCGTCACCGCCCCACGGCAGGTCGAGGTCGTGCGGGCGGTGGTGGTGGATGACGATGCTCGCGCCGAGCGAGGCGAGCTTCGTGGCGACGGCGAACCCGATGCCGCGGCGTCGGGAGACACCGGTGACGAGGGCGGTCTTGCCGTGCAGGGGCAGCGTTGTGGACATGGTGAACCTCTCGAATCGCGCCGGATCGGCGCACAGATGGGAATCGAAGAAGGCTCAGCAGCACTGCATGGAGAAGAACCTACACGGGCCCGTCGCGCCCGACAACCGCTCCGAACAAGAACCGTAGGATCGTGGAACCTCACTCGTCGACGTCGCCGGAGGACCGCATGACCACCACCAACACCGCACCCGCCGTCCGACCGACCCGGGCCACCGCTTCGGTCGCCGCGATCCTCGCCGAGTCCGCCGCGCGGTACCCCGACGACGTCGCCGTCATCGTCGGCGACCGACGGACGACCTACGCCGAACTCTGGTCGCAGACGCTTGCCTACGCCGGGGCACTCCGCGACCGAGGCGTGGGCGAGGGGTCGCGGGTCGCGATGCTCGTCCCGAACGTGGAGGACTTCCCCCGCGTCTACTACGCCACCCTCGCCCTCGGCGCGGTCGCCGTCCCCGTGCACGCGCTGCTCAAGCGTCACGAGATCGAGTACATCCTCCGGGACAGCGGCGCCACGATGTTGGTGTGCGCCGCCCCGCTGCTCGGTGAGGGCGCACCGGGTGCGGAACTGGCCGGCGTCGACGTCCTGACGGTCCTCGCACCGCCGGCATCCGACGACGAAGCACCGGCCCACGACCGACTGGAGGCACTGGCGTCGTCGAGCGAGCCGCTCACGACCTACACGCCGCGAGACCCGTTCGACACCGCGACCATCCTCTACACGAGCGGGACCACCGGGAAGCCGAAGGGTGCGGAGGGATCGCACTTCTCCCTGCTCGAGCAGGTCAACACGAACCTCATGACGACGTTCGACATGCACCGCGGCGACGTCCTGCTGGGGGCGCTGCCCCTCTTCCATACGTTCGGACAGACGTGCACGATGAACACCGGCTTCCGGGTGGGGGCGACGATCGTCATGCTGCCGAAGTTCGACGGCGACTCCGCCCTCGCCGCGATGGTCGAACACGGCTGCGAGGTGTTCATGGGCGTCCCGACGATGTACATCGCCCTGCTCGACGCCGCCACCCGCTCGGAGGCCCGCCCGCACCTCCGCTACGCGATCTCCGGCGGTGCCTCGTTGCCGCTGGCCGTCCTGGAGCGCTTCGAGAAGGTGTACGACGCCCCCATCCACGAGGGGTACGGGCTCACCGAGACCTCCCCGGTCGCGACGTTCAACCACGTCGGCCTCCCACCGCGGCCCGGCACCATCGGGACCCCGGTCTGGGGCGTCGACGTGGAGATCGCCGACCCCGAGGTGCACGACTCGATCACGCTCCTGCCACACGGCTCGATCGGCGAACTCGTCATCCGTGGGCACAACCTGATGAACGGGTATCTCGACCGGCCGGAGGACACCGCTGCGGCGATCGTCGATGGCTGGTTCCGGACCGGAGACCTCGGGACGAAGGACGACGACGGCTACCTGACGATCGTCGACCGGACGAAGGACATGATCATCCGGAACGGCTACAACGTGTACCCGCGGCAGGTCGAAGAGGTCCTCGCCACCCACCCCGACGTCACGATGGCCGCGGTGTTCGGTGTTCCCCACGAGCTGCACGGGCAGGAGATCGAGGCCGCCGTGGTGCTGCGTCCCGGAGCCACCGCGACGCCGGAGGAACTCATCGACTTCGTCGCCGGCGAGATCGCGGCGTACAAGTACCCGCGTGCCGTCCACGTGCTCGACGCGTTGCCCCTCGGTCCGAGCGGGAAGGTGCTGAAGCGGGAGCTCGTCGACCGCTTCGGGACGAGCGCGGAGGCCGCTGCCGGGATAGAACCGACGACATCCACCGTGTGATAGCGCGTCGCCTCGATGCTGCGTGGACGCCACGGAGCCGGCGATCGGCAAGGGTATCAACCCGCACATCCAAACCCACATCGCCTCGCTGCCGGCAGCACAACACGCACGCCTCAAAGCCATGAGCGACACCGAGCCGGGCGGCCTGCTCCAGATCAGCGCCGACGTGGACCCGGATCACACCGAGGGCAGCGAGCTGACTTACCTGAACGGTGTCGCCGTGACGGCCACGACTGTGGTGGGCGATGGTCTCGACACGATCGAGGTTCCGGCTGGTACGTGGGCGGTGTTCCACACCGATGGCGAGTACCCGGCAGCACTGCAGGAGGCATGGGCTGCGACCGCGACAGACTGGTTCCTGTCAAACCCCTGGCGGCTCCGACCCGGACCATCCATCGTCGCGGTACTCGAACGCGCTGACGACTTCAGCACCGCCATCTGCGAGCTCTGGTTGCCCGTCGAGCGCGCCTGACCAAATGGGTCTGTCGGCGGTGACCTGCGGACAGACCCACGCCCGCTCAGGGATCGACTATCGAGACGCCGTCACAGGTCGGTTGATTGTGTAGTATCTGCGTGTGCACGTAGACAAGCAACCATGCGGGCTCAGCCCGGAGTCCGAGTACGTCGAGCTCGCGGTCGAGGTGTTCGCGATGCTCGCAGACGCCACCCGGGTAAGAATCATCCTCGCGCTGCGGAACGCCGAGGAGATGAGTGTCAACCATCTCGCTGACGTGGTCGACAAGAGTCCTGCGGGGGTGTCGCAGCATCTGGCGAAGCTCCGCCTGGCCCGGATGGTGTCGACTCGTCGCGAAGGCACGACTGTGTTCTACCGGCTGACCGACGAGCACGCCTCGGAACTGGTCATCGACGCTGTGAAGCAGGCCGAGCATGTCGTTGGTGTGGCACCGCACCACCGCGGGGAGCGGGAACGCGCATGACCGAACACAACCACCCACCGGTACACGCCGGCCACGGCCACGACCACGGCGAGCACGGTGAGCACGTGTACTCGCATCCGCACGGTGGTGTGAAGGGGTTCCTCTACGACCTGTTCGTGCCGCACACGCACGACTCGGCGGACTCGATCGACGACGCGATGGAGGCCAGCACCGCCGGCGTCCGCGCATTGAAGATCAGCCTGTTCATCCTGCTGGCCACGACCGTGCTGCAAGCGGTGATCGTCGCGTTCACCGGCTCGGTCGCGCTCCTCGCGGACACGATCCACAATTTCGCCGACGCGTTGACCGCGGTGCCGCTGTGGATTGCGTTCGTTCTCGGCCGTCGCGTGGCGAACCGCCGCTACACCTACGGGTACGGCCGCGCGGAGGATCTCGCGGGCATGTTCATCGTGTTCGTTGTCGCCCTCTCCGCAGTCGTTGCCGGCTGGCAAGCCATCGACCGGTTCATCAACCCGCGACCCATCGAGAATCCGTGGCTGCTCGTCGCCGCCGGCCTGATCGGCTTCGCCGGCAACGAGGCCGTAGCGATCTACCGCATCCGCGTTGGCCAAAAGATCGGCTCCGCCGCCCTCGTCGCGGACGGCGTGCACGCCCGCCTCGACGGGTTCACCTCCCTGTCCGTCGTCCTCGGAGCGATCGGCGTTCTAGTCGGCTTCCCAATCGCGGACCCGATCATCGGCCTGCTCATCTCCGTCTCGATCATGGTCCTGCTTTGGGGGACGGTGAAGTCCATCGGAGCCCGCCTCATGGACGCCATCGACCCCGCCCTCCTGAGCAAGGCTGAGCACGCTCTCGAACACACCACCGGTGTCGAGGCCGTCCGGGACCTCCGCCTCCGGTGGGTCGGCCACCGCCTCACCGGGTCCGCCACGGTCGAGGTCACCGCAGCATCCCTCCACGACGCCGAACACATCCTGGAACACGCCGCCGAGCACGTGCACGAGGCGATGGGCAACGTCGACGAGTTCACGGTCACCCCCGCCGCCCACGCGCATCAGCACTGACCACCATTGAGAGGAACACCATGTCTGTCGTGAAGATCAACGCCATCACCGTCCCCGAGGGCAAAAGCGCCGACCTCGAAGCGCGCTTCGTCGGCCGGAACCACGACGTCGAGAAGCAGCCTGGCTTCGAGAGCTTCGAGCTCCTTCGCCCCACCGCCGGCGGGTCGCGCTACTTCGTCGTCTCGACGTGGGCTGACGAGGACTCCTACCAGGCGTGGCGCACCGGTCAGGCTGGCGCACACCACGGCGGCAGCAACCCCGTTGCCACCGGCGCGGAACTCCTGGAATTTGAGACCGTCACCCTCTGAGCCCCAAGCGATAGCGCCCACTGAGCACGTGCCTCCGCGGTCGCTGCTGCGTCTCGTTACCCCATCCCCGACCGGACTACAGCCGATGCGATTGCCGCTCACGCTGTTCAACCGAGTGCGCGACCGAGAGACCTGCGGCCGCGCGGCCGGTCAGCGACGGACTGCTGGTCTCGCGACTGGGGTGGCGAGGGTGTCATGGAGCCGCTGCGCGGTGACGCCCAGGTCGGTCAGCCACGGGATGCTGTTGACGAGTTCCTCAGCGAGTTCTACGACGCTCCGGGCGCGGAGAAGGCGAGCACCGGTGGCGCCGGCGACCAGACGACGGTTCCGACTGGTGACCGGCCCGGGGTCCGGTCGACGTACTCGTCGAGGCCGAGACCAACAAGACGCCACCACGGCTTCGGTTTCTGGACCTCGACGCCGAGCTGCAGCACGAACGCACGAGACGCTTGCCGGTACGAGTCGAGCTTCTCGTTCAGCGACTGCTCCACGTCACCCCACGTCAGCGGCTTCTCCCTCGTCGAACCGGAGAGGTGTCCGCCCGCGGCACGCCTGGCGCTGAAGTCCGCCAGCGCCCGCTCCCGCAGACGCTGGAGCGCGACGTCGAAGGGCAACACCGGCGGCACGTCGACGGTTCGGGTTGGTACGAGTTTCGGCGGTCGCCGGAAGGTTGCGTCGAGCGCTTCTGTCCATCGAGTCGGGGTTCAGTCCCTCCTGACCGCCGACTCTATGGACGATGAGGAGGAGAGCGGCAGCCCCGTGTTCGGGGAAGTGGACTCCCCGCCAGACGGACCGACGGGCACCAAGTGAACCACTCTCTGTTCTTCGCCCTGAAGTCCGACCCGCTTCCAAGAGCGGGCCGAGGCACGGCAAGATCGAATGGGGCGTCGGGCTCGACGTCTGTCTCTTGATGCAGGGGGATCGATGACGATCGAGATGTTGTGGGCGCAGGAGGACCCGACTGAAGTGCTCCGAAGCCGTTTCGGCTTTGCGAACGCGGAGGAAGTGAGCGCTTGGGTCAGGTCAACGGTCGAGCGCCATTGGGGTCTGCGTGTCGGATCGCCGGAGCGTGTCGTGATCAGCGACAGCAACGCTCTTGCATGGGTGCGCAGCGGTGACCAACGCCTCCTGTTGAAGTGGTCGGTAGCGCCTGACCGATTCGAACGGCTCGCGCTTGCCGCCAAGCTCACTGCTCGGCTCGGAGCGCTTCACCTCCCCGTCTCGGCACCGATGCCGACTCTTTCGGGTGAGGTCCAGGTGACGAGCGACGGCGTCTCGATGGGACTGCAACACGTCATCGACGGCGCCCACCTCGACGTCGAGGACGCCGATCAGGTTCGTGCAGCAGGAGCGACACTCGCTCGGCTCCACAACGCACTGCGTGCGTACCCCCTGGGCAACTCGCGACCCGAGTTCCTTCCCGTGCCGGCATCGCTCGCCGAGCAAGTCGGAGGCTGGGTTGCGTCTCATCCGTCGACGCTGGCAACCGAAGCCCGAGACGTCCTCGGGCGGCTGCTCGAACGAGCGCCGTCAGATCTCCCGCCCGTCCAGATCGTGCAGGGCGACTACCGCGCCGCGAACATCTTGTGCGCCGAAAGCGCTGTCGTCGGCGTTCTCGACTTCGAGGAGCTTCGACTCGACCATCGGATCGTCGAGCTCGCTCGTTCAGCGGTCATGCTCGGCACGCTTTTCCGGGACTGGGGACCCGTTGCACCGTCAGTTCGGCGGCAGTTCCTGGACGGATACCAAACGGTCCATGCACTCACCGATGCGGAACTCCAATGGTGGCCCATCCTCGTGCTCTGGTACTCGCTCGCACTCGTGCCTCCCGGCGACGACCCTACGGGGTGGGGTCGAGCAGCAATCGAGGTACTCGACGAGCACGTAGCGAGGTAGGAGAACGCAGTCTTGATCGCCGATCCGCTCTCGGACATGCGTCTGGGAGCGGATTCGTCATTGAGGCGATTCGTGTCATCGGCAAGCGTTGACGGCTCTCCTGATCAGCTGTCGAGAGCTGTGACCCAAAAGATCAGCAGAGCACTCGCAACGGCACACAGGCCGACTCCCGCCCACCACCAAGGAGCTGTTGACCCGCGCTGCGGTTGGCCCCTGCCCAGCCCATCTCGTCGGACGGCGATCACAGCAGCTCGGCCTATCAGCACGAAGCCCGCCAGCAAGATGACCATGAGGCCTGACCACGTCCACCACGAGAACTCCGTGGAACGAGAATGCCTGACGCGGTGCGTTCTCGGAGCGTGACCGGGACCTTGCACCGGACGGCTCTGGGTCTACAGCCCCTTGCGCTTGTTGGTCTCCCAGTAGCCGAGTACCACGTCGTCTCCCTCCGGCAGCTCTCGTTCGACGAGCAGCAAGAGACGACGTCCTTGGCGTTCGTGAGAGCGTGCAGCCACCTCAGTCGGCCAGCCAGTTTCCATGCCGAAGTTCTCGTTGAAGTCACGAGCCCATTCGAGGATCTCGCGCTCAAGTCGGGGCGAGAACGACGGCGTGCCTGCGTCGTAAAGACCATCGTCGTGCCACAGCGGCCAGTCGACGCTGTACTCATTCATCAGCCGGTAGCGCATACCCGCAGGATCGCCCAGGAGGCGAGACGCTGTCCGATAGCCGATCGACTAACGAGACAGGAGAAAGTCCATTTGAACTGCACCTCGCATGCTCTGTCCGTATGAGTATCATGGCGACATGAGTAATGGAGAGATGCGAGAGCCGACACTGCTGGTGCTGACGGCACTGGCGGGGGGCCGGGCTCACGGGTACGCCCTGATCGCGGAAGCGGAGTCCATCTCGGACGGCCGGGTTCGGTTGAAGGTCGGCACCTTGTACGCGGTCCTCGACCGTCTTCTCGATCAGGGTTTGGTGCAAGAAGCAGGGGAGGAAGTCGTCGATGGTCGCCTTCGGAAGTACTTCGAGATGACGCCCGCGGGTGGAGATGCTCTCGAGAGCGAGGTGCGCCGACTCGAAGCGAACGCGAGCGCGGCGCGCCGGCGCCTGCAGGGCTTCCAGACCGGACACGTCACCGGTTCAGCATTCATCGCACGTGAGGGCATCGCATGACCAGCGCGAACCTGGAAGAGCAGTACCGGGCTGCGGTGCGCTGGTACCCGCCGAGGTGGCGACGCCGATTTGGTGAGGCGATGGTCGGGGTCCTCCTCGACGTCGCGGACAGTGAAGGCCGGACCGACCCGGCCACCGGCGAGCTCGCCGACCTTCGCGGACGAGGGCTGGCGGAGTGGATCAACGTCGTATGCCCGCAGGACGTGCGGGCGCTCGTGTCGTCCATCTCGGTCGGAGCCGCCGCCGCGTTCACGCTCACGTACTTCTTCTTCGTCTCATGGCCGCAAGGCTTCGATAGGGGCACGGTGCCTGACAACGTTCCACTGTTCGGGCCGTTCCTGAACGCCGCGCCACTGTTCATCGCGCCAGTACTGCTCATGTTCGTCGCGGCCGTCGCCGGATCGCGGGTACTTACCCATGCGATCGGGGTCGTGGCATTGCTCGGAGTGGCCAGCGCGTCCCTGCTCCGCTCGGCAACTGGGAACTGGAATGGACCTGGCTCGACCACCGTCGTGTTCGTTGCGCTGCTGGTCATCTTCGCCTCCATCGGCGATCCACGCCGCAGACTTCCGAGCTTCGCCGCGTTCGGCTTCGTCGGAATCGCGTCGGCGCTGTTCGGCTTCCTGCGACTCCCCACCGCGCGTCCGTGGGAGACGCAGTTCGTCGGAGACGCCGGCTGGTGGAGCATCGCGCTCGCTCCCTGGGTGCTGGCATCAGCTGGAGGAATCGTCCTCGTCAGCGTCCTCGTCCTCCTTGCTCAGCGGCGGACGGTCCTGGCTGCGGCGATCGCCGTTGCCTGGCTCCCGTGGGGGGCCGCGGCGACCGTGACACTGAAAGTGTTCGCCGGCGAGGAAGCGGACTCGGTCGTGATGGCGATCGGCTCAGTCGCACTCTGCCTCTTCGCGTTGCAGCAAGTGAGCACGAGAACGATCCGGCGAGGTACAGGGGACACGCCCACACGAGCTTGAAGCCACCGACCTCAGTGGACCGTCCGATGACCGATCGGCAATCGGGCGCCCCGTGGAGCTGCGCGAGCGTGTCAGACGAGAGCGCTGTCCGGTCTGACCTCGAACGCCTCGAACCGTCCATCGGCGAGGAGACTCGCGATCAGCTGGCGCGACCCGGCGACAATGGTCGAATCGGTGTCGATCTCGGTCGCGACGACCCACGTGTGGTCCCCTGGCCACAGCAGCTGCGGGGTGTGCCCGACCGTGCGGTAGGTCCCCACGCGGGTGTCCTCCATCCACGAGGGGTCCGCCAACGCGGGCAGGGTCACCCCCAGCAGGATGTAGTCGCGACCCGGTAGGTGGAGTCGTGGCCCGCCCAGGGCAGCGCGGAGAGCCTCTTGTTGCATCTGATGCTCCGCTGCCATGCGTGCCGCGTACTCACGGAGTTCCGCGCGCTCGGCGGCGTTCGGTGATCCGCCCTGCCACCCGACGGCCAACTTCGAGCTGCCGTTCAAGTCACCCCAGCCGTCCCAGATTGCGGCCACGGCGTCGAGCGGGGTCGTGGTCGCGGCCGTCAGGTGCTCCGTCAGCGCTGCGAGCTGCGTCGGGTTGAACCACCCTTCCTCGGGGGGCTCGACGCGCCACCCGTCATCGAAGACCAGCTCTGTCTCGTCGTCGCGTCCGCTCACCTCGCTCCACGCAACGTCGGGGTGCAAGTTACGTCCGACCCTCGCGGCAACATCGAACCACCGCCAAACGCTTGACTCGAGCACCAGGGGTTCACCGTGCTCGTCAGTGGCCGACGGGTCGTCACGGTACGCGTTGAGCGGGTGCAGCACGCGGGCGTATGCCTCGAACTCGGATCCGGCCGTTCCGCCGATGGTCCCGAAGGCTTGCATGCGCGGGATCAACCAAGCAGACCGAGCGAGGTCGGTGATCAGCTCCATCCCGCAGATCGTAGTGCGCTGGTTGCGGGCGATAGGTAGGCGATGTCGTGCGATGGAAGGACTGATGTGCTCGAGGCCCACCGCCCCGCTTTCCCATTTCGGTGGAGGATCGGCTACCGGACTGGACGTCAGTCCTTGACCTGGTACCGAACGGCGCCATCGGTGAACCGGTAGGGAATCGAGAAGCTCGAGCAGATCACGCCGTTCTCGTAGTCGTCCTTGACCGTGTTCATGAAGGCGTACGCCTCGTCGTCCGTGGCGAAGACGCCCAGGACCGTGTTGTCGGGTGACTCGTCGTGCTGGACGATCCATACCTCCCCGCCAGCGAAGGGCTCCGGGCGTCGGAAAAAGCGTGACCCAGGACTCCGTCTACTCACGAGGGAGAGTGTAGGAGGGCGCTGTCCTTGAGCCCATCGGCCATCGAACCGGCCCCAGCATCGTCCCGCGTCGTCCGATCACCGCCAGAGGCAGGCCCGCGACTCGGCTGAACTGAGGAGGTGATGAACAGAACTACCCAAGCCAACGCCTTCCGCGCCCTTCACTCCGATCCCGCTCAGCCGCTCGTCCTCCCCAACGTTTGGGACGTGGCAAGTGCCCGACTCGTGGAGCGCGCGGGCGCGGCAGCCATCGCTACCACCAGCGCGGGTGTCGCTTGGTCGCTCGGCCGCGCGGACGGGAATGCGCTGGGGCGCGAAGAGGCCGCTGCGGCACTCGCTCGGATCGCCGCCGCGGTGTCCCTGCCGGTCACCGCGGACGTCGAAACCGGATACGCCGATGACGCAAACGGCGTGGAGCGCACGGTCCACGCCGTGCTCGAAGCCGGTGCGGTCGGTATCAACATCGAGGACGGCGCCTTGCCGCCGGCCGATCTGGTGGACCGGATCGGCGCTGCCCGACGTGCAGCCGATCGTGCCGGGGTGCCGATGTTCATCAATGCTCGGACGGACGTGTACCTCGCTGGCCTGGTCGCTCCGGCTCAGCATCTCTCCGAGACCCTGCACCGGGCGAAGCGCTACCTCGAAGCAGGAGCAGATGGCATCTTCGTTCCCGGAGTCAGCGATGTCGACACGATCAAAGCCCTGGCGGAAGCAATCGACCATCCGCTCAACGTGATGGCCGGCCCTCGCTCCCCGAACACCGCGCAGCTCGCGAGCCTCGGGGTGGCACGGGTGAGCCTTGGCTCCGGTGTGGCTCAGGCTGCGTACGAGACCGCTCGACGGGCCGCTGCCGAGCTGCTGACCACCGGCACGCACGCATCCCTGGCCTCGTCCATGGACTACGGCGAGTTGAACTCGCTGTTCTGACGAAGGTCCTCTGGGGGCTTGTCTGCCAGCGCGGCTTTTCTCGGTGGGCCCTGCCGGGATCGAACCGACGACATCCACGGTGTAAACGTGGCGCTCTACCAGCTGAGCTAAAGGCCCTCGAGATCCATCGTAGCGGCCGCTCCGTCGGGAACAGCGCGCGATGCGTCGCATCGGTTGACCACCGCAGGCCGGCACCCGGGGCGAACCCGACAAACGGCTCCAGGCGGCGGTCGCCGGGCGCGCCCTGTGGCGGACTGGAGGCTCGGTGTCGGCTGGCACCGAGCCTCCAGTCCGCAGGATCCGCGGACCGAGCCGACGGGTCAGACCGACGCGGCGGTCGCGATCTGCGTATGGAGGTGGACCAGCGCGGGGTGCCGCGGGTCCGGGAACGCCTGTACGGCGAACGACTCGATCGCACCCGGTTCGAAGACGAGGCACTCGGTGGACCCGCCGAACTGGAAATACCCGAGCTCGTCGCCCTTGTCGACGTGACGACCGGGCTCGATGCCGTCGCCGATGACGCAGGAGGACACCTCGATCATCCCGACGGGGACGACCGCGACGTACCCGAGCGACGGGTTGTCGGCTTCGATGATGATGACGGCCCGCGCGGCGACGTGCGCGAGGTACCCCTGCGAGTCCTTCGGCTCGACGGCGTCCTCCCCCTCGGAGTCGGCCTCGGAGAAGTACGTGCCCGGCTGCACGAAGGCCCGCACGATGGTGCCGGCGACGGGGCTGTGCCAGCGGTGGTAGTTCGTGGCGCTGAGGAACGCCTGGTACACGGACCCGCCGACGAACCGGTCCACGGATTCGTCGTTCGCGAGGAGGTCCTCGAGCGAGTACGGCTGCTGCTTCACCCAGAACGCGTCACGACGCTGCACGTTCGTCGCGATGGCGTAGGGCGTGGACTCGCTCGAGCTCACCACGACGGTGTCGTCGTCGGGGGCCGCGACGGGGCGCTGGCCGTCCTTGAACCGGCGGATGAAGAAGTCGTTCCAGGACCTGAAGCCCCAGTGCTCGGCGTCGGGGTCGTGCTGGAACTGGTCCATGCCGACGACCTGCTGTGCCTTCTCCGACTTCCACCCGTCGGGTGCGTCCGTGATGACGGTGAGCGAGGCGGGGCTGTCGAGGTACTCGGCCCATGCGTCCAGGACGTCCTTGAGTGCGGCGTTGACCTTCGGGTCCCGGTAGACGGCGAACCCGGCCGGAGTGGCCATCGTCCAGTCGAGGATCGCGGCGAACGGGGTCGTGACCATGCCGCCGTCGCTGAACGCCGGAGCAGTCGTCATCACCTCGTTGACGAGCGAGAAGAACTCGTCGATGTCCTCGATGTGTCGCTTCTGGTACTGCTTGCCGTGCGGGACCTGCTCGATCATGCGGGTCAATCCCATCCGGATCACCGGGTCGGTGTCGAACAGGTGCCGGAACGCGGCGACGGCGGGGTGCAGCGGACGGTCGCGATGGGCCCGTGCACGTTCCCGGTGTCCTTCGATCCAGGCTTCGAGGTCGTCCTGGCCGGGCAACCACCCGCCCCGGCGTTTGTGGTCGGTCTCTGCGGGTGTCGTCATGTCCCGAACGCTAGCCACCGGGCCGGGGCGTACGACGAACGCCCCCGGCGAATCCTCACAGGGCGCACGCCTCGCGGGCGTCACCCGGCCGCCGGCGGGTCCTCCGGCATCGGGTGCTCCCCCTGCCAGATCGTGTCCACGGCACCGAACTCCCTCGGGTAGCACTGCGTGTCGAAGACCTCGCTCCCGGCGGAGGGCGTGGCGTAGAGGAACCAGGGACCGGTCCCCCGCCCCTCGCCGTTCCACAGGCCGTCCGCGTACCAGGAGAGCGCGTCGTCGCCCATGGGCTGCCCGGCCTGCGCCTGACACGCGAGCAGCCGGTTGAACGCCGTCCGGTACTCGTCCAGCGTGACGACGCCGTCGGCCGTCTCGGCTTCCTGCTGCGCGGACGGACGAGCGATCTGCGGCGACCTCGCCCACGAGACCCACACGCCGTACCGGTCGGCGTCGTCGGCGGAGACGGTCACCTCGGCGGCGCCGGACGCCGGTGCCGCGGCGAGCGCCCATCCGATCTGCTCGGACGTCGGGTCGTCGCGACGACCACACGTGGTGCCCTCGACCCGGTGCCCACCCACCTCGACGGTCGGGCTACTGCCGTCGAGGCATGCCCACGCCACGGCGACGCGGTCCGCGCCGGGTGGTCGGGAGGACAGGGTCAGCGCGGCGTCGCCGTGCGTGACGCGGAACGTCGGGGTGCCGAGGAGCCGGCCGTGGTTGACGTGCCCGACCATGTACCGCGTCGTGGCACCGAGCGAGGCCTGGACCGCGGTGTCCGGATCGCTGCCGGGGAGCGCCGCGGCGGTGAGCCCGCCGGTCAGTCCGCCGCCGACCAGGAACGCGACGACGACGGCTGCGACCGTGGTCCGGGTCGGTCGACGCCGACCGCGTACGTGGGCCGCGGGGGTGGATGCGACCTCGGCGACGAGCGCATCGCGCATCGCGGTCAGTCGTGGGGAGCGTTCGTCGTCCCGGAGGGAGCGTTCGTCGTCCCGTGGGGAGCGTTCGTCGTCCCGTGGGGAGCGTTCGTCGTTCACAGTGCGCCTCCGAGGGGTTCCGCTGTGGCTGTGTACTGCTGGTGGAGCCGGGCCTTCGCCCGGTGGAGTCGGGACTTGACGGTCCCGGCGGGGACGCCGAGTGCCGTCGCCGCCTCGCGTTCGCTGAGTCCCTCGAGGACGCAGAGTGTGAGGACACGCTGATCGGCGAGACCGAGTCCGCGGAGCGCGGCGACCGCGTCCCCGTCGGTGAACCGATCGGCGGGGTCTGGAGCGGGGTCGTCGACGGGGAACCGGCCGAGGAAGCTGCGGTGTCTGCGGGTCGAGCGGGTGAGGTTGTGCGCCGCGTTCGTCGTCGTCACGAGCAGCCAGGGCAGCAGCGAGTCGTCGACGAACCGGACGTGGTCACGTCGCCGCCAGGCTTCGAGGAAGGCGACGGCGACCACGTCGTCGGCATCGGCAGGGGTGGGGACGAGTCCGACCGCGTGTCGACGGAGCCGTGGAGCGTGCCGGTCGAACACCCGCCCGAACGCCTGACCGTCGCCCGCGGCGCTCAGAGCCCAGTCGGCGCGGTCCCCCGTGATCTGGTCCATGTCCTGTGGTGTCCGCAGCCCCGCGATCGGTTCCCTCGTCGGCGTGTCGCGGGCGCACAGCCGTGGTCGCGCACGATCAGGAGCCTAGGCCACCGGCTCCGGCGCCACCGGCCGACCGTCCGGGAGCGCGACGCCACCCGACGACCGGCCGGGGCACGTACGATCGCGGCATGACCGCCGTCCGGACCGGGTGCGACCTCGCCGCGGTCGACGACGTCCTCGCGGGGATCAGCGCACACGGCGAGCGGTACCTGACCCGGGTCTTCACGGTCCGGGAGCGCGCCGACGCCCGCGACGACCCGGAACGCCTCGCCGCGCGGTTCGCCGGCAAGGAGGCCGTGATCAAGCTCCTCCGCCCCACCGGCGGGCAGGCGGTCCCGCTGCACGACGTCGCGATCGTGCTCGACGACCACGGCGCCCCGGTCGTGGAGCTCACCGGCGCTGCCCTGGTGCTCGCCGAGGCGCAGGGGATCAGCGTCGTCGACGTGTCCCTCTCCCACGAACGAGGGCTCGCGCTCGCGACGGCGGTCGCGTTGGCAGACCGGTGAACGGGCCCATCGGCGGGGCAACCTGAACCCCTGTTCAGCCCCACGTTGGTCGTTGCGGTTTCGCGCATCCGGACGGCGGCTTTCCGGGGCATCCCCGTCCCTAGGGTTGCTCGCATGCAGCCGGACCAGAACACCCTCGCTGACACGACCGAACAGGCCGTCCGACGCGCACTCGCCGACCACGGGCGGCTCACCGTCGACGCGTGGGACGTGGCACCGATCGCGGATCTGTACCTGCTCGGGCTGACGTCCCACGCGACCGTCAACGTGATGCTCGCGATCGAGAACGAGCTCGACGCGGAGTTCCCGGACCACCTGCTCAACCGTGCGACGTTCTCCTCGGTCGAGTCGATGGTCGCGGCCGCATCGCAGGCGACGTCATGACCACCCTGCAGCCCCAGGCACCCACCACCCCGCAGACGACCGCGGACCGCTTCGCCGAACGAACCGCCGCCGTCGCAGCCGTCGCCGCGCAGTTCGCCGACGAGGTCGACCGCGATGCCCGGCCCCCGCGCGAGGCGATCGCCGCGATGCGCGAGTACGGCCTGCTCGCCGCGTCCGTCCCGATCGAGCTCGGTGGCGAAGGTGCCTCCGTGTCCGAACTGTCCGCGATCGCGACCGAGCTCGGCGGTGCGTGTGCGGCGACCGGCATGGTGTTCGCGATGCACCAGGGCCAGGTGATGGCGCTCTGGCGGCACGGCGGCGACGCTCCCGGCGTGCGCGCGATGATCGACCGGGTCCTGGACGGCGCGCTCGTCGCGTCGTCGACCACCGAGAAGGGCGTCGGCGGTGACGCCCGACGGTCCACCTGTGCGATCGAGGCGTCCACCGAGGTCCCCGGGCGCATCCGCCTGCGTAAGGACGCACCCGTCATCTCGTACGCCACGGAGTCCACCGCGGTGTTCGTCACCGCCCGCCGCCACACCGACGCACCGGCGTCCGACCAGCGCCTCGTGATCTGCGACACCGAACGCACCGTGCTCTCGCAGACCTCGACGTGGGACACGCTCGGTCTCAGGGGCACGTGCAGCAACGGGTGGATCCTCGACGCCGAGACCACCCTCGACCACGTGTTCCGCGACGACTACGCCACGATCTCCGCGCAGACGATCCTGCCCGTCTCACACGTCCTGTGGGCGTCGGTGTGGCTCGGCATCGCCGCCTCGGCAGCGGAACGCGCACGCTCCGCCGTCCGCAAGCAGGCACGAGCCAGCGTCGGGACGACACCACCGGGTGCGCTGCGCCTCGCGGAGCTCCTCGTCGACCTGCAGGGGCTCGCCGACGGCGTCCGGCACGCCGCCGAGCGGTTCGACGCCGTCGCCGACGACCCCGACACCCTCGAGTCGAGCGCCTCCGCCCTCGCCGCGAACGCCCTGAAGATCGGGGCCTCCCAGAAGGTGACGGACATCGTCACCGCAGCGCTCCGCATCGTCGGCATCGCCGGGTACGCCGCGTCGGGACCGATGAGCATCGCCCGACACCTCCGAGACGCACACGGTGCCGCCGTCATGGTGAGCAACGACCGTCTCCTCCAGAACGACGCCGGCCTGGCACTCATGAGCGGAGCGATCCTGTGACCATCACCCAAGCGAGCACGACGAGCACGACAACGCCGGTCGACCCCACGGCCCCGCTCACCGCCGCCCGCGCAGCGCTCCGCGCCCGACTGCTCACCGATCGCGTCCTCATCGACCTCGGCTCCCCCGGGCTCTACGGCCGCACCGGTGTCTTCGAGCGCGTGTACACCGCCGTCGACTCCGCGGCCGTCCGCTCGATGGCGGACCTCGACTCCGAGGTCCTCCGCTTCCCGCCCGTCGAGCCGCTCGCCGCGTTCGAGCGCACCGACTACATCGCCTCGTTCCCGGACCTCGCGGCGTCGATCTCCGGGTTCACCGGCGACGACCGCAAGCACCGCGAGCTCCTCGCGGCGCGGGAACGCGGCGAGCGCTGGGAGTCCTTCCTGGAGCCGGCGGACCTGATGCTCGCGCCAGCGGTCTGCCACCCGGTCTACGGCCTGGTCGGCGAGACGGTCCCGCAGGCCGGCCGGTCCTTCGACATCGTCGGCGACTCGTTCCGGCGTGAGCCCTCGCTCGACCCGATGCGCCTGCAGGCCTTCCACATGCACGAGTTCGTCCACATCGGCACCCCGGCCTCGGCGAAGGCGCACCGCGACGGGCGCGTGCCCGTGATGCGGTCGCTCCTCGAGGGCTTCGGGCTGGAGATCGACGTGGTCCCCGCGAACGACCCGTTCTTCGGCCGCGTGGGCACGATCCTCGCGCGCAACCAGGTCGAACAGGCGCTGAAGTACGAGTTCGTCACGCCGGTCTACGGTGACGCGGGCGAGCCGACCGCGATCAGTTCCGCCAACCTCCACGAGGACCACTTCGGCCTGTCCTTCGGGATCCGCACCGAGGACGGCGAGGTCGCCCAGAGTGCGTGCCTGGCCTTCGGCCTGGAGCGCATCACGATCGCCCTGTTCGCCGCGCACGGCACCGACCCCGACGCGTGGCCAGCGGCTGTCCGTCGCGCGCTGACGCTGTGACCACCACACACGGGTGGTCGGGTTCCCCGGCCTCCCGGGTCGCGGTGCAGACGCCGCCGTCGGTGCGCGCCGGGGTCGTCATCTGCGCACCGCTCGGGCAGGAGGGCGTGCTCGCGTACCGCACGTTCCGCCTGCTGGCGGACCGCCTGGAGGCTCGTGGCGTGGCCTCGGTGCGCTACGACCCGTCCGGCCGTGGCGACTCCCAAGAGGATGCCGACCCCGACGCGCCGGTCCGGTCCGCTCGGCACGCGGCGGCCGTGCTCCGCACGACCGGGATCGAGCGGATCGTCTACGTCGGACTCGCTTCAGGGGCACTCATCGCCTCCGCAGCTGCGACCGAGGAGGACGGCCTGGTGCTCTGGGACGCCCCCGAGTCCGGCCGCGCCTGGCTGCGTCGACAGCGTGCGCTCGCCACGTTGACGATCGAGGCCACCCGCGTCGTCGACGGCGTCGAGACCCTCGTCGGGATCGACCTGGACCCGGCGCAGGCCGCAGCCGTCGCGGCGCTCGTGCACGTCGAACGGGACCCTCGCTCCACCCTCGTGCTGGTGCGCCCCGGGGCACGAGCCCCCCGAGCGGTCGGTGCCCTTCCGGTCGTCGAAGTACCTGGCAGCGCGGAACTGCTCGACGAGATGAGCATCCACGCCCGCATGCCGGTCCAGGCCGTCGACACGGTGGTCGCATGGGTGGACGAGCACGTCCCCTCTGCAACGGTCGCGTCGAGACCGCCACGTGTCGACGCGGTCCTCGACCTCGACTCCGGGATCTCGGAGCACGTCGTGCACCTCGGACCGGAGTCGCTCTTCGCCGTGGAGACGGTTCCCGCCGGCGTGGCCGACGACGCTCCCGTCGTCGTCCTGCACACCGGCGGCGCCGAGCACCGCGTCGGCGGGAACGACTACCAGGTCGCGCTCGCCCGGGCACTCGCCGAGGACGGCGCCAGGGTCGTCCGGGTCGACCGCCGGGGCACCGGGGAGAGCACGGTGGTGGCTGCCGGTGAGCACAACCACCTGTTCGCGCAGACGTGGGTGGACGACCAGGACGCGATCGTGTCCGCGCTCGGGGTCCACGGCGACCGGCTCGCACTGGTCGGCATGTGCGCCGGTGCGTGGCTCGCCGGCCGCTCGGCGGCGCTGTCACCGCGGCTGGTCGTGGAGATCAGCCCGAACGACTTCCGCCGACGGCCCGCCGCACCGGGCGGCGACAGCGCTGCGGCCGCTGGGTCGCCGTCGCCCGCCCGGCTGGTGATCCGGTCCTGGTACGACCGTGTCGTGCCGCAGGTCGTCCGTGAGCACGTCGAGCGGAGCCGCACCGGGGGCGTCCTGCAGCACGTGCGACCGCTCGTCGCTGCCGGCACCGAGGTGGTGGTGATCGCGGCTCCCACCGACGTCGCGACGTTCGAGCGTCTCGGTGGCCGCGCAGCGCTCGAACGGTTCGCACCCGGGTCCCGACCCGGCTCGGTCAGCCTGGTGCCGGTGCCCGACGGGGACCACGCGCTGTTCTCCCAGGGGATGCGCCGGACGGTCGTGTCCGAGGTGCGAGCCCGGGTCGCGGATCTCGTGCCGGAGCGCGTCTGACCGAGTACACGTCTGACCGAGTAAGCACGGAACAGTGCGACGAGCAACTGCGACTGCGGCCATCACGGCAGCCACGCTCGTGGTGCTCCTCGCGGGGTGCTCGGCGCACGGCGGTCCGCCCTGGCCGCGTCCGACCGACCTCGCGGCACGGGCCGAGGCCGCCGGACTCCACGACGTGTGGGGACAGCGGTTGGCCGAGCACGTCCACACCCACGTGACGATCACCGACGGCGACGAACCGGTCGTGATCCCCGCGGACATCGGGCACTCGGACCGGGAGCGCTTCGCCACGGAGATCCACACACACGACACGTCCGGCATCGTGCACGTCGAGTCACCGGTGCGTCAGGACTTCACCCTCGGGCAGTTCTTCGACGAGTGGGACGTCCCGTTGAGCGCCTGGGGTGTCGGCGGCCTGCACGGGGACCTGACCGTGTGGGTCGACGGCCGCCGGTACCTGGGGAACCCGCGGTCGATCGAGCTGCGGAACCTCGGCGAGGTCGACCTCGTCGTCACGACCGTCGGCGAGGTCCCGCATCGTCCGCCCGCGTTCGACTGGCCGCCGCAGTACCACTGAGCGCGGCCACCACCGCAGCCGGGTGCTCGACGTGGGCGAAGTGCCCGCAGTCGTCCAAGAGAACGGTTCGTGTCTGCGGCACCACGCGAGTCAGGTCGTCGAGGTCGCGCACGCGGGCGAAGACGTCGTCGCGCCCGGACACCGCGGTCACGGGGCACCGGATCCCCCGCCAGCGGTCCGTGTCGTAGGCGGCGCCGGATCGTGCGGCGGCGAGGAAGCCCGCCGGCCGGAGCTCCTCGACGAAGGCGTCGAGCACGCTCCGGTCCAGGTGCCGCACGTGGGTGAAGACGGGTGCGGCGAGCAACCGCAGGAGCCCGATCCCGGCGAGCACCCGGAGCATCGGGACGGCCGCGCCGCGCGTGACGGCGAGCCCGGCCCGCAGCAGCGTGAACGCGGGGACGGTCAGCACGCCGCGGACGGGGTGCCGAGCGGCGTCGATCGCGGCGAACGTGGTGCCGGAGACGAGCGTCACGGAGCGTGTCCGTTCCGGGGCGGCAACCGCGAGGTGCATGCCGACGAAGGCGCCCATCGAGTGCCCGACGACGTCGACGACCCGGACCTCGAGCGCATCGAGCACGGCGGTCAGCACCGCGACGGCGTCGTCGACCGACAGCGGCGTCCGAGGCGCGGGCGACGACCCCCAGCCGGGCAGGTCGACGAGGACCAGCCCGCGGGTCGCGAAGCCGTCGGCGGCCTCGAGCAACGGGGTCCACGTGGTCCAGGAACCGGCGACCCCGTGCAGGAACAGCAGGGGCCGGACGCCGCTGCGGGCGTGCACCACGACGGGACCGTGCACGGTCGGGACGACCGTCCGGCGAAGCGACCACCTGGCGGCGTCAGCCGTCACCGGGAACGGCGCGTACGCGTCGGACGTGCCCGTCCGCGGTGCTGCCGCGGTGTCGATGGCGTGCACCGTGCCTCCAGTCCGGTGCCTGCGCACCCAGGAGGTGTTCGGAACCGGACCGGTCGACGGTTGGTGGGTCGGACCGCCGCTAGCCGACCGGGACGGGCGCCGTGCAGGCGGCCAGCCGGTCGAGCGCCGCGCGGTACTCGGTGACGTCGCGGGCGACGCCGGGCTCGGAGATGATCGACGCGCGGATCCGGCCCTGGACGTCGATGACGAAGGTGGCGCGGTTCGCGAAGCCCTTGTGCTCGAGGAAGACCCCGTACTCCTTGGAGACGGCGCCGTGCGGCCAGAAGTCGGCGAGGAGCTCGAAGTCGTAGCCGTTCAGGTCGGCGAACGAGCGGAGCGTCGCCTTCGAGTCGACCGAGATGCCGATGAGCTCGACGCGGTTGTCCTGGAA
Organism: Curtobacterium guangdongense; assembly: GCF_049341845.1. Classification (NCBI taxonomy): domain Bacteria; kingdom Bacillati; phylum Actinomycetota; class Actinomycetes; order Micrococcales; family Microbacteriaceae; genus Curtobacterium; species Curtobacterium guangdongense. The sequence continues at coordinate 157,643 of NZ_JBMPIT010000008.1, read as the reverse complement.
CATCGCGATGTTGTCCCGGAGGGCGCAGAGCTCGCTCGTGCAGGTCGACGAGAACGCGAGCGGGAAGAAGACGAGTGCGACCGGGCGGGAACCGCGGAAGTCGCTGAGGCGGACGTGCTCTCCGAACTGGTTCGGGAGTTCGAAGTCCGGCGCGAGTGAGCCGATCTCCAGTGCCATCGTTGCGTGTACTTCTTCCTCGGGCTGCGGGTGTGCCCGTCGATCCATGCACGCGCAGGGTCGCACGGGCACGATCGGCAATCGTACGCCGACGACACGCGAATGCAAGCACCTGTTCACGAGCGTGCGGACACACGTCACCATCAGGCTGCTCGTCGGTGCTGGGGCCTAGAGTGGTCGAGGCTCCCACCGCTGGTCGTGACCCGACCGACCGGTGCGCCACCATGTCCACCACCACGAGAACGAACCGAGGTCAAGGGTGACGGTGAACGACCAGGACCCGTACAGCAACGGCAGCACGGACCAGGACCCGGAGGAGACCGCCGAATGGCGTGAGTCCCTCGACGGACTGGTCGCCGCGCACGGTCACGAGCGTGCGCGCGAGATCATGCTCAGCCTGCTCAAGCGGTCCAAGGAACTGCACCTCGGCGTGCCGATGGTCCCGACGACGGACTACGTCAACACGATCGCGCCGGAGAACGAGCCGGAGTTCCCCGGCGACGAAGAGCTCGAGCGCCGCTACCGCCGCTGGATCCGCTGGAACGCGGCCATCACGGTGCACCGCGCGCAACGCCCCGGGATCTCGGTCGGCGGCCACATCTCGACCTACGCGTCGAGCGCCGCCCTGTACGAGGTCGGCTACAACCACTTCTTCCGCGCACAGGACCACGCGTCCGGCGGCGACCAGGTCTTCTTCCAGGGCCACGCCTCCCCCGGCATGTACGCCCGCGCCTACATGGAGGGCCGCCTCGACGAGAACCAGCTCGACGGGTTCCGTCAGGAGAAGTCGCACGAGGGCGGCGGACTCTCGTCGTACCCGCACCCGCGCCTCATGCCGCACTTCTGGCAGTTCCCGACCGTGTCGATGGGCATCGGCCCGATCAACGCGATCTACCAGGCGCAGCAGGCGAAGTACCTGTCGAACCGCGGCATCAAGGACGCGTCCGACCAGCAGGTCTGGGCGTTCCTCGGCGACGGCGAGATGGACGAGGTCGAGTCCCGCGGGCAGCTGCAGGTCGCGGCGAACGACGGGCTCGACAACCTCAACTTCGTGATCAACTGCAACCTGCAGCGTCTCGACGGCCCGGTGCGTGGCAACGGCAAGATCATCCAGGAGCTCGAGAGCTACTTCCGCGGTGCCGGCTGGAACGTCATCAAGGTGATCTGGGGCCGCGAGTGGGACGACCTGCTCGCCCGCGACACCGACGGCGCGCTGCTCAACCTGATGAACGTCACCCCCGACGGGGACTACCAGACGTACAAGGCCGAGAACGGCGCGTACGTCCGCGAGAACTTCTTCGGGCGCGACCCCAAGGCGCTGCAGCTCATCGACGGGTACAGCGACGACCAGGTCTGGAACCTCAAGCGCGGTGGCCACGACTACCGCAAGGTCTACGCGGCGTTCAAGGCCGCGACCGAGCACAAGGGCCAGCCGACCGTCATCCTCGCGAAGACGGTCAAGGGCTACGGTCTCGGTCCGAGCTTCGAGGGCCGCAACGCGACCCACCAGATGAAGAAGCTCACGCTCGACAACCTCAAGCAGTTCCGCGACGAGATGCGCATCCCGATCTCCGACGCGCAGCTCGAGGAGAACCCCTACACGCCGCCGTACTACCACCCCGGGACCGACGACGAGGCGATCCAGTACATGCACGAGCGCCGTCGCGCACTCGGCGGGTACGTGCCGGAGCGTCGCACCAAGTACACGTCGATCACGCTGCCGGACGACTCGAAGTACCAGGTCGTCAAGAAGGGCTCCGGCAAGCAGGAGATCGCCACCACGATGGCGTTCGCCCGTCTGCTGAAGGACCTGCTGCGCTCCCCGGACTTCGGCGACCGCGTGGTCCCGATCATCCCGGACGAGGCACGCACGTTCGGCATGGACGCGTACTTCCCGACGGCGAAGATCTACAACCCGAACGGGCAGCACTACACGTCCGTCGACCGCGAACTCCTCCTGGCGTACAAGGAGAGCCCGCAGGGTCAGATCATCCACGTCGGCATCAACGAGGCCGGCGCCCTCGCGGCCTTCACCGCCGTCGGCACGTCGTACTCGACGCAGGGCGAGCCGCTCATCCCGGTCTACGTCTTCTACTCGATGTTCGGCTTCCAGCGCACCGGCGACGCCATCTGGGCCGCCGGCGACCAGATGACCCGCGGGTTCATGATCGGCGCGACCGCGGGCCGCACGACGCTCACGGGCGAGGGCCTGCAGCACGCCGACGGACACTCGCTGCTGCTCGCGGCGACGAACCCGGCCGTCGTGTCCTACGACCCCGCGTACGGCTACGAGATCGGGCACATCGTGCAGTCCGGCCTCGACCGCATGTACGGCACGAACGAGGACGGCTCGCCGAAGCACGCCGACCCGAACGTCATGTACTACCTGACGGTCTACAACGAGCCGATCGTGCAGCCCGTCGAGCCCGAGGGCGTCGACGTGGACGGGATCGTCAAGGGCATGTACCTGCTCAAGCCGAGCGAGCACGACGGCCCGAAGGCGCAGCTCCTGGCGTCGGGTGTCGCGGTGCCGTGGATCCTCGAGGCGCAGCAGCTCCTCGCCGAGGACTGGGGCGTCTCCGCGGACGTCTGGAGCGTCACGAGCTGGGGCGAGCTCTACCGCGACGGCCTCGACGCGGAGCAGCACGCGTTCCTCAACCCGAACGAGCAGCCGCGCACGCCGTACGTCACCGAGCGCCTGCTCGCGACCGAAGGGCCCGTCGTCGCCGTCAGCGACTTCATGCACCAGGTCCAGGAGCAGATCCGCCCGTTCGTGCCGACCGACTACGCCACGCTCGGCGCCGACGGCTTCGGCTTCTCGGACACACGTCCGGCCGCCCGCCGCTTCTTCCACATCGACGGCCCCTCGGTCGTCGTGCGGACGCTGCAGCAGCTCGCCCGCCAGGGCAAGGTCGACGCGGCGCTCGTCCAGCAGGCGATCGACAAGTACCGCCTGCACGACGTGACCGCCGGGACGACCGGTTCCGCCGGCGGCGAGAGCTGACACCGGCGGTGACGACACCCCGCACCGACCCCGCCGTGGGCCGGGAGAACGACCGCGAACGCGCGCTCTCCTGGCTCCGGCAGGTGTCGGGCGAACTCTCGACCGCCACGATCAAGCGGCTCGAGGACACGCTCCCCTGGTACAGCGAGATGCCCCCTGGTCGACGCTCGGCGGTCGGCATGGTGGCGCAGGCCGGCATCACGTCGTTCATCTCGTGGCTCGAGGGCAGCGCGTCGACGCCGTGGATCGCCGCTGCCGACGTCTTCGGCTCCGCGCCGCGGGAACTCCTCCGCTCGGTGAGTCTGCAGCAGACGCTGCAGCTCATCCGCGTCGTGGTGACCGTGGTCGAGGAGCGCGCCAAGGACGACGAGATGCTGCAGGAGGCGATCCTGAAGTACTCGCGGGACATCGCGTTCGCGGCCGCCGACGTCTACGCGCGTGCGGCGGAGGCCCGCGGGCTCTGGGACGCGCGGCTCGAGGCGCTCGTGGTCGACTCGATCCTGTCGGGCGAGTACGACGACGAACTGCCGTCACGGATCGCGGCGCTCGGATGGCACGGCCACGGCGAGGTCGCGGTGCTCGTCGGCACCGCGCCGAAGCAGCTCGAGGTGGACCAGGTCCGCCGTGCCGCACGCCACATGGACGCCGACGTGCTCATCGGCGTGCAGGGGTCGCGGCTCGTGGTCGTCATCGGTCGCTCGACCCCGCGAGACGACGTCCCCGAGGGCGAAGAGCCCGTCTCGTTCATGGCCATCGCGCAGGCGCTGGAGCCGATGTTCGGCGAAGGGCACCTGGTCCTCGGCAACGAGGTCCCCGGCGTGGTCGACGCGTCGACCTCGGCGAAGGCGGCCCTCGCCGGGTTCGCCGTCGCGCGTGCCTGGCGCGGCGCTCCCCGTCCAGCGCTGGCGGACGACCTGCTCCCCGAGCGCGCACTCGCCGGCGATCCCCTCGCCCGCTCCGCCCTCGTCCAGCGCATCTACGTCCCGCTGAAGGACCAGTCCACCGAACTGCTCCAGACGCTCTGGTGCTACCTCGACACCGGGCGCTCGCTCGAGGCCACTGCGCGCGAGCTCTTCGTGCACCCGAACACCGTCCGCTACCGCCTCCGTCGCGTCGCGGACATCATCGGGTGGGACGCCACCCACGCCCGTGACGCCCTCATCGTGCAGTCGGCGCTGATCCTCGGCGCGATGTCCGAGTCGGCCTCTGGTCGGCGTCGGATCGGACGCCGGTGACCGCCGACCGTAGGGGTCCCACAATGTCTCACCCGGATTCGTGTCGGGAGTCCACACGAGGCGCACGCGTCGCGGCAGACAGGATTGTCCGGTGATCGTCGTCGTCGCGCCCGGACAGGGCTCCCAGACTCCCGGCTTCCTCGCCCCGTGGCTCGAGGACGCCACCGTTCGTGAACGCGTCGGGCAGTGGTCCGAAGCGATCGGCGTGGACCTCGCCGTGCACGGCACCGAGTCCGACGCGGACACCATCAAGGACACCGCGCTAGCCCAGCCGCTCATCGTGGCCGCGGGCATCATCACCGCCGACGCGCTCCTCGCCGGCGGCCGTCGTGCCCTGGTCGGAGGGGTCGCCGGACACTCGGTCGGCGAGTTCACCGCCGCCGCCGTCGCCGGCATCCTGCAGCCGACCGACGCCGTCTCGCTGGTCGCCGCCCGCGGCCGGGCGATGGCCGACGCCGCCGCGCTCGAGCCGACCTCGATGGCAGCCGTCCTCGGTGGCGACGCCGATGAGGTCGCCCAGGCCCTCGAGGCGCACAGCCTCGTGCCCGCGAACCACAACGGTGGCGGGCAGACCGTCGTCGCCGGCGCCGCCGCAGCGATCGCGGCACTCGCCGAGAACCCACCGGCGAAGGCCCGCGTGATCCCCCTCGCCGTGGCCGGCGCGTTCCACACCCGGTACATGGCCCCCGCCGTCGAGCGCGTGGCCCCCGTCGCCGCCGGCACCGCCGCCGCGGACCCCACGCTTCCGATCTGGACGAACGCCGACGGTTCCCGAGTGGACGACGGCCGGCAGTTCGTCGACCTGATGGTCCAGCAGATCGCGAACCCCGTGCACTGGGACGCCGTGATGGAGTCCTTCCAGCAGGCCGGTGTCACCGGCATCATCGAGCTCGCACCGGCCGGTGCGCTCGTCGGACTCGCCAAGCGCGGCCTGCGCGGCACCCCGACGGTCGCGATCAAGTCCCCCGAGGACCTGCCGGCCGCGATCGAGCTCCTCAGCACCGCGGAGGTGTCCGCATGACCGACGTGTCAGCAGCAGTCGAGTCGACCGACCGTCCCGTCCTCGCGCAGCGCCGGGGCCACGAGTTCAGCCGCATCATGGCGTTCGGAGCCGCGCGCGGTGAGCTCACCGTCCCGAACGACGACCTCGTCGGACCGATCGACTCCTCCGACGAGTGGATCCGCCAGCGCACCGGGATCATCACCCGGATGCGTGCCGGTGAGGGTGTCGAGGCGGTCGACCTGGCCGAGACCGCTGCGCGCGAGGCGATCGCGAAGGCCGGGCTCACCCCCGACCAGATCGGCGTCGTCCTGGTCAGCACCGTGACGCACACGGTCGCGACGCCGTCGATGGCGTCGCTCCTCGCCGAGCGCATCGGTGCCACCCCGGCTGCGGCCTACGACATCAGCGCAGCGTGCGCCGGGTACGCCTACGGCATCGCCCAGGCCGACTCGTTCGTGAAGTCCGGCATCGCCGACCACGTGCTGGTCATCGGCGCCGAGAAGCTCAGCGACATCGTCGACCCGACCGATCGATCGATCTCGTTCCTGCTCGGTGACGGCGCCGGCGCGGCGGTCGTCGGCCCGAGCGACTTCCCCGGCATCGCCCCGACCATCTGGGGATCCGACGGGTCCAAGTGGGACGCGATCGGCATGACCGCGACCTTCAACGAGTGGGAAGCGGGGGCCGCGCGGCCGACGATACGGCAGGCCGGTCAGACCGTGTTCCGCTGGGCCGTCTGGGAGATGGTCAAGGTCGCCCGCGAGGCGCTCGAGACCGCAGGGGTCCGCCCCGACCAGCTCGCCGCGTTCGTCCCGCACCAGGCGAACATCCGCATCATCGACGAGTTCGCCAAGCAGCTCGGCCTCCCCGAGTCCGTCGTGATCGCCCGCGACATCACGACCACCGGCAACACCTCGGCCGCGAGCATCCCGCTCGCCACCCACCGCCTGCTCGAGGAGCACCCGGAGCTGTCGGGCGGACTCGCCCTGCAGATCGGGTTCGGCGCCGGACTCGTGTTCGGCGCGCAGGTGGTCGTGCTCCCCTAGTCCACCGACTCAACCACAGGCCCGCCCGGCTGCGGGCACGGAACCACCCCGTGCCCTAGGCTGGTCCACGGTCAAACGACACCCCCCCTCAAGGAGACACCATCATGGCCCTGTCCAACGAAGACGTCCTCGCCGGCCTGGCCGAGCTGATCAACGACGAGACCGGCATCGCAACCGACACCGTCCAGGCGGACAAGTCGTTCACGGACGACCTCGACATCGACTCGATCTCGATGATGACCATCGTCGTGAACGCCGAAGAGAAGTTCGACGTCAAGATCCCCGACGAAGAGGTCAAGAACCTCAAGACCGTCGGTGACGCCGTCGACTTCATCGTCAAGGCCCAGGCCTGACGCGAACTTCCTGAGCGCCGTGGTCCGGCTCGACCCTTCCGGTCACGGGCCGCGGCGCTCTTCATGTCCACCTCAGAAGAAACAAGTCGTTCCATGACCAACAAGACCGTCGTCGTCACCGGGATCGGTGCGATCACCCCTCTCGCCGCGACTGCCTCGGAGACCTGGGACGCCCTGCTCGAGGGCAAGTCCGGCATCACCAGGCTCGAAGACCCGCGCTACGCCGAGCTCGACATCCCCGTCGGGTTCGCGGGCCAGGCCCGGAGCTTCATCACCGACCAGCTCACCCGCCCCGAGACGAAGCGGTTCGACCCGTCGTCGCAGCTCTCGCTCATCGCCGCGCGCGAAGCCTGGGCCGATGCCGGCATCGACAACGAGACCGTCGTCCCCGAACGCCTCATCGTGGACTGGGCGACCGGCATCGGCGGCGTGAACACGCTGCTCGACGCCTGGGACACCCTGCGCGAGAAGGGCCCGCGCCGCGTCCTGCCGATGACCGTGCCGATGCTCATGGCGAACGGTCCGGCAGCGGCCATCGAGATGGAGTTCGGCGCCCGTGGCGGTGCCCGGACGTACCTCTCCGCATGCGCCTCGTCCACCGAGTCCCTCGCCGAGGCGTACCGGCACGTGGCCACGGGTGAAGCCGACATCGTCATCGCCGGTGGCGCCGAAGCAGCGCTCCACCCGATGCCGCTCGCGTCCTTCGCCGCGATGCAGGCACTCTCGCGTCGGAACGACTCCCCCGAGACCGCATCGCGTCCGTACGACGTCACGCGCGACGGGTTCGTGCTCGCGGACGGCGCGGCTGCGCTGATCCTCGAGACGAAGGAGCACGCCGAGGCCCGCGGCGCGAAGATCTACGCCGAGGTCGCCGGTGCCGGTATCACGTCCGACGCCTTCCACATCACCGCTCCGGACCCCGAGGGCAGCGCGGCCGCCCGTGCGGTCCTCACGGCGCTCGAGCACGCCGGTGCCTCGCGCGACGACGTCGCACACGTCAACGCGCACGCCACGTCGACCCCGGTCGGCGACATCGCCGAGTACCACGCCATGCGTCGCGTGTTCGGTGACCACCTCGACTCCGTCGTCGTCTCGGCGACCAAGGCATCCACCGGGCACCTGCTCGGTGGCGCCGGTGCGATCGAGGCGATGTTCACCGTCCTCGCGCTGCACAACCGGGTCGCGCCGCCGACGATCAACCTCACCGAGCAGGACCCGGAGATCGTGATGGACGTCGCGACCGCTCCGCGCGAGCTGCCGGCTGGCGACCTGCTCGCGGTCAGCAACTCGTTCGGCTTCGGCGGCCACAACGCCGTCGTCGCGTTCCGCACGGCCTGACCGGGGTTTCGGCCCGCTCACCCGGCCCGTCATCTCCGCAAAAGCGACAGTTCCCCGCCGATGATCGGCGGGGAACTGTCGCTTTGGTGAAGGAGGAGCCGGAAGACGAGGGCGGAACCGGGAGCGACGCCGGGCGGGCGCCTCAGCCCACGCGGTGGAGCCAGACGACCGGGTTACCCTCGGCAGCGTGGCGGAACGGCTCGAGTTCGTCGTCCCAGGCCTGACCGAGCGCCAGTCGGAGTTCACGGTGCAGCTCGAGGGCGTTGCTGCCGGCGACCTCCATCGCGTAGCGCACCCGGTCCTCGGGGATCACCATGTTGCCCGTGATGTCGGTCTGCGCGTAGAAGACGCCGAGGTCGGGCGTGTGCATCCACCGGCCACCGTCGGACGCCTCGGTGGGCTCTTCGGTGACCTCGTAGCGGAGGTGCTCCCAGCCACGCAGCGCAGAGGCGATCGCGGCGCCGGTGCCGACCTGCCCGGTCCAGGTGTACTCGGTACGCCGCGAGCCGTCCTGCGCAGGCTGGTCCAGCCACGAGAAGTTCACGGCACGACTCATGGCGCGACCTGCTGCCCATTCGACATGGGGGCAGAGCGCGCGCGGGGAGGAGTGCACGTAGAGCACTCCTGACGCAGTCCCGGTCATGATTCCTCCGATCATCAGGTGCGACTTCCCCATCGACCTGCGGAGGATCCGGTGACCAGAGCCATCGATATCCGATTGTGATGTCCTCGCGGACACGCCCATTATGCAGCGTCTCCGCTGGGAACGGCAAGGACGCGCGCCGGATCAGCCCGTGTCCGAGCGCGGATCAGTGGAAGACGGCGCCGTCCCGATCGACCGGGTGCCGCTCCCCCGCCGTCACCGGGACCGACAGGCGGTTCTCCGGCGGCGGGATCGGGCAGGCGTACTGGTACGAGAACGCGCACGGTGGCAGCACCAGTTCGTTCCAGTCGAGCTCGACGTCCGCGGCGGTACCCGGATCGGACAGGAACAGGAACCGCCCCATCGAGTAGCTGCTGTGGACGTCGTCCTCGGGGAGCGCGCTCGTGCCGTCCTGGACAATCAGCTGCAGCCGTGCCGCTCCCCCGAACGGTGCCGACCGGACCGCGACGAGCGTGACGGCCACCCCGCCGACGGTCGTCGACACGGTGCCGGCGACCACCAACGGATCGCCTGCGGCGTCGAGGACGTCACCACGAGCCTCCAGGCCGGCGACGTCCCGTGCCGGCGTGAACCTGCCGGAACCGACCCACTCGTCGGAGCGTGGGAACTGGTCGATCCTCGCGAAGCGGGCGATCGCCTCCGACGACGGGTCCCAGACGCGGAGGGTGCGTCCGGCGACCGTGCCGGCGAACCCGTCCGGGAAGGCGACCGTCGACGGGACGACCGCCTCGTCACCGGCGACGAGGACCGTTCCGTCGACGGGGACGCCGTCGACGACCACGCCGTCGTCCGCGGCAGCGGTCACGGTGAGTCCGCCGGCCGACGGCGCCCAGGTGCCGGGCACGGGCCAGACGGCCTGCGGGTGGTCGACCCGCTGCGCGTTCACCAGGGCCAGCGGGCCACGCGGACCGACCGCCCACCGCTCACGCGCGGAGGCGGTCATGCCTGCTCCTGCCTCGGGTAGATGACCTTCTGCACGATGATGATCACCGACGCGGCGATCGGCACGGCGACGAGCGCGCCGAGCACCCCGCCGATCGTGGCCCCGGCGACCGCGGCGATGACGACGAGGGCGCCGGGGACCTGCACGGCACGGGACATGATGCGCGGGGAGATGACGTACGACTCCACCTGCATGTACACGAGGTAGTAGATCGCCGCAGCCAGTGCGGTCGCCGGCGAGGCGAAGAGGCAGAGCAGCGAGATCACGATCGCGGCACCGAGAGTCCCGACGAGCGGGATCAGGGAGCCCATGAACGCGAACGTGGCCAGCAGGACCGGCAGCGGCGCGCCGATGATGAGCAGGAACACCAGGCTGAGGATCCCGTTGATCGCTGCCTGCGAGATCTGGCCGACGACGTAGCGACCCACCGAGGACGTCACCTCTTCGCTGACGTCGACGAAGTTCTGGCGACGAGACGCAGGCACGAAGCGGTACAGCATGCTCTTCATGCTCCGCATCGACGCCAGGAAGTAGAGCATCAGGATGAGGACGATGAGCACGCCTGTCAGCCCGGACAGGATGCCGCTGCCGACCGCGAGGATCCCGCCTCCGAGGCTCAGGAGGTTGCCCGGGTCCTCGGCGAACGACTGGACCGACTGCAGCGCGTGGGTCAGGTCGAACGAGCCGGCGAGCTGCTTCGACAGGTTCTGCACCCAGTCCTGCTTGGAGATGTCCTCGACGATCTCCGGGAAGTTGTGCACCAGGTTCGTCGCCTGGTTGACGATGATCGGCACGACGGCGAACACGATGCCCACGAACGCTCCGAGCACCACGACGACGACCGCCAGGATCGCGGCCCACCGTGGGATGTAGCGCTCGAGGAACGTGACGAGCGGGTCGAGGCCGAGGGCGATGAACAGCGCGACGCCGATGTAGACGAGGACGGTCGACAGCTGGCCGATGAGGGCACCGGCGAGCAGCGCGACGAGGACGCCGATGCCGCCCATGAACCCGATGCGGAAGGCGTTGACGCGCACGCCGGTGCCTGACCGGGACGCCTCGAACGTCACGTTCGGGGTCGGGCCCGGCGTCGGCTCGTCGTCGTGGTTGTTCCGCTTGCGTGTGGGGAGGTGCACGTGGGGCGGGCCCGCCTTTCGAATCGTCTCGAACCCGCGGTGGGTTGCGACTACGTGGGGCGGGCCGGTGTCTCGGAGCTTCTCGAACCCGCTTTTCGTAGCGACTACGGAGGCGGGCCGGTGTCTCGGAGCTTGTTGAACCCGCGCTTCGTTGCGACTACGTGGGGCGGGCGGGACTCGAACCCGCGATCGTTCCGTTATGAGCAGACTGCCTTGACCAGCTTGGCTACCGCCCCTCGTCGGGAGCCTAGGCCACCGGCTCCCCACGATACAGCGACTCGAACGTCGCGAGCGTGCGGTTGATGTCGTGCGCCTCGATCATGGCCAGGCTGCGCTCTCGGAGACCGACGTAATCCTCGTCCGAGGCCGTCAGCACCTTCGCGAGCTTGTCGGCGAGGTCGCGCTCGTCACCGGGCTCGAACAGGTACCCGTTGCCGTCGACCAGGTGCGGCAACGCCATCGAGTTCGCGACGACGACGGGCAGGCCGGACGCCATCGCCTCGAGCGAGGAGATGCTCTGCAGCTCAGCCGTGGACGGCATCGCGAACACCGTGGCGTTCGTCAGGGTGCGGAACTTCACCTCGTCGGAGACGAACCCGAGGAACGTCACCCGGTCCTCGATGCCGAGCTCCTTCGACAGCGCGGTCAGCTTCGGGATCATCTCGCCGTCACCGACGATCGTGATGCGCGCGCCGAGCTCGGCGGGGAGCAGCGGCAGTGCCCGGAACAGGACGTCGAGGTTCTTCTCCGGAGCGACGCGGCCGACGAAGACGATCTCGTTGTTCGCCGGACGCCCCTCTCGCGCGACGTAGCGGGAAGCGTCGATGCCGCAGGAGATCGCGAGCACGCGCTGTCCGGCGATGGCTTCGCGGAGGTAGTCGGCGGCCAGGTTCGTCGGCGTCGTGATGGCATCGGCGAGCCGGTAGGTGCGGGCAGCGTCGTTCCACGCGATCTTCAGCGCGATCGGCAGCGTGAAGCGACCGAACGGGGTGTACTCGAGGAGGTTCTCGGGCATGAAGTGGTTCGTCGCGATGATCCGGATGCCCCGGTCGTGTGCTTCCCGGGCGACGCCGCGGCCGACGATGATGTGCGACTGGATGTGCAGCACGTCGGGCTTGATCGCGTCGATGATGGGCGCGGTGTGCTTCCGGACGCTCCACGGCCACGCGAAGCGCAGCCAGGCGTGCAGCGGCCACTTGTACGACTTGAGCCGGTGCACGACGAGGGTGACCCCGCGGTGCTCCTCGTCGAAGGTGCCGTGGTGCCGGTTGGCGGCCGGGGCGATGATGTGGACCTCGTGGCCGCGCTCGGCGAGGCCGACGGCGAGCTGCTCCGTGAAGGTGGCAGCGCCGTTGACGTCCGGTGAGAAGGTGTCTGCGGCGATGAGGATGCGCAGCGGGCGTCCGGTGGGGGTGGCGTCTCCTGACACGGCGGGCGTCGTCCTCTCCTGGGCCTGCATCCGGCGGGTCGCTGGTCCGACGCGCCGGGGTTGGTCTGGGTCTGAAACGCTACCGTACGCCGATGCGCGACCGCGTCAGCCGCGCGGTGGACGGGGTGCCCTCCCCCAGGGGGACGGCGTCGGTCAGCGCCTGGCTTCCGGGTGGTACTTCGCGAGCATGAAGACACCGGTCACCGCGATCGCTGCGGCGACGACGAACCCGACGACGGCGAACGACGGTGCGCCGGCGGCCTCGCCGAGGACGATCACGCCGATGCCGACGGCGACGATCGGATCCACCACGGTCAGGCCGGCGATGACGAGGTCCGCGGACCCCGCCGAGTAGGCGTTCTGCACGAAGTACCCGCCGAGCGATGCCGCGACGATGACGCCGATGATCGCCAGGACGGTGAGCCAGTCGAACGTGTGGTTGACGAACCGGTTCAGGGTGACCTTCGCCAGGGTCGCCACGAAGCCGTAGAGCACCCCGGCGCCGATGATGTAGTACAGCGCGCTCTTGTGCTTCGCGACGACGCGGAACGACACGAGGACGAGCACGAGGACCACTGCGAGGATGATCAGCACGGTCACGAGCTGGGCACGGGTGATCGGGCTCTCGTGCCCGACGAACGCCGCGATCGCGACGAACAGGCCGACGCCGATGATGCACGTCCACACCGCGCGCCGCGCCTGTCGCCCGAGGGGGACCCCGGAGGACCGCGACGAGAACCAGGTCGTGATGACGAGCGCCACGGCGCCGAGCGGCTGGACGACGATGAGCGGCGCGTAGGTGATGCTGATCAGCTGCAGGACCACGGCGACGCCGAGCATGATCGTGCCGAGCACCCAGTACCCGCTCGAGATCAGCCCGAGGACGTGCCGGACGCTGAGGCCCTTCGACTGCTTGCCGAGGCGCGCTTCGACCCGCTTGACCCCGCGGGCCTGGAACTGGGCACCGAGGGACAGGAACACCGCGCCGATGAGCGCGACCGGGATCATGAGCGCCTGGAACGGGGTGAGGTTGTTCACCGCGTCCGGGAGCTGGAGGTCCGTCGTCACGCGTCGAGGCTATCCGACCGCTCCCGATAACCTGGGTGAATGGCCGTCCTCCCCATCCGGATCACCGGTGAACCCGTCCTGCACGACCGCGCCGACGAGGTCACCGTCTTCGACGACGACCTGCGCTCCCTGGTGGCGGACATGTTCGAGACGATGGACCTGGCGCCTGGTGTGGGGCTCGCCGGCCCGCAGGTCGGTGTCGGCAAGCGGCTCTTCGTCTACTCATGGACCGATGATGACGGCGTGCTCTGGCGCGGCGCAGCGGTGAACCCCGTTCTGTGGATCACGCCGCCGGTGCCCGAGTCTGTTGAGGAACTGGACGAGGACGAGGAGTCCGAGGGCTGCCTCTCCATCCCCGGTGACCGGTTCCCGCTGCGCCGGAGCGACGGGGCCCTGCTGCGCGCGGTCGACGAGCACGGCGAACCGTTCGAGATCGAGGCGCACGGCTGGCTCGCGCGCATCTTCCAGCACGAGTACGACCACCTCGACGGCGTGCTCTACGCGGACCGGCTCGTGCACCCGTACTTCAAACAGTCCCTGAAGTCCGTCAAGAAGCAGAGCTGGGGCGGACCGGGCAAGTCCTGGCTGCCCGGCCGCGACCACCCGGAGGGCTGACGGGCCGTCGGGCCCGGCCTGGAGGCTCGACTCAGCCCCGGTACGCCGCGATCGCGTCGCGCAGGTGCTTCATCTCCGGATGCCCCGGGCAGTAGATCGCGAGTCCGGCGGCGGTCCGCGCCTCGGCAGCCGACTCGATCGGGGTCGTCCACGGCGCCGCCCCGGACACCGCGCAGGTCGCCGCGAGTTGCTCGATCGTCGACTCCCCCGCCGTGGCGTCCACCGCGTCCTGCTGCTGCGCCGACGCCTCGGTCCCCGTGATGCGCTGCGCCCGGCAGTCGGTCCGCTCGGCTTCCCACACCGCCGAGTAGGTCGTGAACGTCTCCGTGCGGCTCGGCACCCCGTCGTCCTGGCAGACGAACGCGAACACCATCGGTGCCGTGCCCGATGCCGCGACCGAAGAGGACGGCGTGCTGTCGACGGAGTCGTCCGGCTCGGACTCGGCCCCCGCCGTGCACCCGGCGATCCCGCCCACGACGACCCCCGCCACCGCGAGGCAGAGCGCCGCGCGGACGGTTCGACGGATGAGGTGCACCTGAGAACGCTAACAGGCTCTGCCCCGACGCCCGCCGTGAACCCCTCAGCCGAGCAGCTCGCGGCGCAGCAGCGGCGCGATGTACTTCGCGTACGTCGTCGTCATGTGACCGTCGTCCCACCGGACGAGGACCCGGCCGACGAACGGAGGGCAGACACCGGCGTCCGTGCAGAACCAGTCCGTCGCGTCGACGAACGTCGCGCCGGTCGCGGCAGCCGCATCCCGGTCGGCCTCGGCCTTGCGCTTCCACGCGTCGGAGGGCGTCGTGGCGCACGCGCTCGGCGGGGCCCCCGCATCGGCGCAGGACAGCGGCGGGCCGACCGGGTTCGGCGCGATGAGCACGACCCGGCCGACCGAGCCCCGCACCTGGTCGATGATCTGCTCGCGCGCGGCCGTCCACTCCCGGACGGCTTCCGCCCCGGTGGCGCCGGAGTTCAACCGGTCGATGCCGAGCTCGAGGTCGGAGATCACCAGCACGTCCGGGTGCAGCCGCTTGATCTGGTCGATGCGGGCCTGCCGTGTCGCCGTGCAGCGCGCGCCCTGCGACGGTGCGGGGGCGTAGGTGACGTCGGCGGCGATGAACGGGCAGTTCGAGTACCCGATCGCGTGCACCCGCCACCCGGAACCGAGCGCTGCGCGAACCGCGGGCTGCCACGCCATCGAGATGGAGTCCCCCGTCACGACGGCCGTCTTGCTCCCGGACCCCACGGTGCACTGCGTGGCGTCGGTCGGATCGGCGGGGTTGAAGCAGTGCGTGTCCGTCATCGCCGCGGACGCATCGGTCGGCGCGGCGTCGATCGTCGGGGTCAGGTCCGCCGGCCACGCCGTGGCCTTCGCCGCGGCCGCGATCTGCTGCGTCAGCTGGCGGGCGCCGACGCTCGACCCCGCGATCGTCGGCACGGGCGCGACGGTCTCTGGTCGGACGGTCGCGACGCTCACACCGGCGGCGACCACGACCGCGAGCACTCCGGCGACCGCGATGGTCCCCCGACGACGCACTCGCCGGCCGGTGCGTGATCCGTCCGGGGCGCGCCAGCTCCGGATCGGGGTCTCGACGAAGCGGTACGACAGGACGCTCAGCGCGGCGGTGAGGACGACCACGGCGAGCAGGTACCGTTTCGAGCCCTCCGGCACCACGGCACCGGCGAGGACGATCACCGGGAAGTGCCAGAGGTAGATCGAGTAGGAGCGGTCGCCGATCCACCCCGTCACGGGATTCGCGAGCGGGGACGTGCCCCGTGCTGCTCCCCCGGTTCCGGAGGCCACCACGAGCGCGGCACCCACCACCGGCAGCACCGCCCACGGGCCGGGGAACGGCGTCCGGGAGTCGAGCAGCACCGCGCCGACGACGATGACCGCGAGCCCGGCCCACGCCCCGATCGTGCGGACCCGTGGACCGAGCCCGGTGAGTCGCCCGGAGACGACGGCGACGAGCGCGCCGACGGCGAGCTCCCACCCGCGGGTGAGGGTCGAGAAGTAGGCGACGGTCGGCTCCGTGGCGGTCTGCACCACCGCGAACCCGAAGGACCCGACGACGAGGACCGCGAGCACGATGCCGAGCAACCGACGTGACGCCCGCCCCCTCGCGACGAGGAGCACCACGGCGATGAGCACGGGCCACACCGCGTAGAACTGCTCCTCCACGCCGAGCGACCAGAAGTGCTGCAGCGGCGAGACCGGGCCGTTCGCCTGCGAGTAGTCGGTGCCGACGGCGGCGAAGTGCCAGTTGGCGAGCGAGACCGTCGACCAGAACGCGTCGACGGCGACGGTCCGGAACCGGGTCGGGCCGAGCACGACCGACGCAGCGACGACGGTCACCGCGATCGTCGCCATCGCGGCCGGGAGGATGCGACGGACCCGGTGCAGCCAGAACCGCCCGAACCGCACCCGGCCGTGCCGGTCGACGTCCCGGAGCAACTGCCCGGTGATGAGGAAGCCGCTGATGACGAAGAACACGTCGACGCCGACGTACCCACCGGTCGGGATCGCCACGAGGTGGTCGGCGACGACCAGGAGCACGGCGAGGGCGCGGAGTCCCTGGATGTCGCCGCGGAGCCGGGACGGGTACGCCACGCGACGCGAGCGGTCGGCAGTCGGCACGGTGATCGTCGGTCTCCTCGGGCAGCGGGCGCAACGTGCGCACGATGGTGCGGGGGCGCGGGATCGCCCAGAGCACTCTAACGCCCGTCAGGGAAACGAAGAGGCCCCCACCGCGGACGGTGGGGGCCTGACGCTCCCCGAGTTGGACTCGAACCAACAACCTGCCGGTTAACAGCCGGCTGCTCTGCCAATTGAGCTATCGAGGATCAGTTGCGCTTCCGGGTGACCCGGTCTGAACAACGGGTAACAGCATAGCAGGACAACGGACGCTCCCCGCGCATCCGGCACGCACCCCGGGCGCGCCGCACGTCAGTACCCGGCGACCGGGTCCACGACGCCGACGAAGCCGGATCCCGACTCCGCGAGGAACGCCGCCACGTTCGCCCGCACCCGCTCGGCGAGCAACGGCGCCACCATCTCCGGTGTGTCCGCCTGGTGCGGCGTGATGATCGCCCCGGGCGTCTCCCACAGCGGGTGTCCGTCGGGCAGGGGCTCCGGGTCGGTCACGTCGACGCCGGCGCCGGCGATCTCCCCGGCGCGGAGGGCGTCGACGAGCGCGTCCGTGTCGACGAGGCCGCCGCGGGCGATGTTCACGAGACGCGCGGTCGGCTTCATGCGCGCGAACTGCGCCGCGCCGAAGAGCTTTGCGGTCCCGGAGGTCATCGCCGCGGCGATCATCACGACGTCGGCGGACGGCAGCACGTCGTCGAGGTCGTCGGTCGTCACCGTGCGGGACGCACCCGGCACCGGCGAGGTCGACCGGCGGACGACCGTCACGTCCACGTCGAAGGGTGCCAGCAGCCGCATGTACTCCAGCGCGATGCCACCCGCGCCGATGACGAGCACGTTCCGGCCGTACAGCGACACCCCCTCGGGTTCGGTCGCCCACGAGGTCGCCCGGGCTCGCGCGGGCAGGACCCGCAGCGTCGCGAGGGTCAGCGCGAGGGCGTGCTCGGCGACCGGCTCCGCGTACGCCCCCTTGGCCGAGGTGAAGAGCACGCGGTCCCCGTGCGCGGAGATCAGGTGTGCGAACGCGTCGACGCCGGCGAACGGCAGCTGCACCCAGGTCACACCGGGTGCGGAGTCCAGCGCGGACTCGAGACCGGAGGGGTCCCGCGGGTCGAGCCACACGATCCCACGCGTGTCGCCGTCGAGCGGGGCGACGGTGCCACCGGCGTCGGACACGGCCGACACGTGGAGGTCGGCCGGCGAGGGCAGGATCGCGATCGGACCGGACGTCGGCGGCGGCACCGGCAGCGGCGCTCCCGAGTCGGTCAGCACTGCGCGGTGGCCACGTGACGTCACGCGTTCTCCTGTCGGTCGGTACGGGGGCCGGTGCCGGCGGTCGCCGGGCGGCGTGGAGCGGACGAGCGGCGCGGCGCACCGGCGGCACCCCCGGCGGGTCGGCGCTTCACCGGCCGGGCAGCGGTCGCGGCGAGGGTCTTCACGTAGGGATCCACGGGGCTGTCGAGGACCTCGTCGAACGTCCCGAGGCCGACCAGTCGTCCCTCGTTCATGACGGCGACGCGATCGGCCAGGGCACGGGCCTCGCGGAGGTCGCTCGACACGACCACGGCGGAGAACCGCCGGCCCTGCTGCAGGCTCGCCAGGGCCTCGAGCACGGACTGGCGGACGAGGACGTCGACGCCGCGGGCGGGTTCGTCCGCGACGAGGAGCTGCGGTTCGAGGACGAGCGCCTGTGCGAGTGCGACCCGCTGGCGCTGCCCGCTCGAGAGCTCCCACGTGTTGAGCCGCATCACGCCGAGCGGCAGGTGCACGGCGTCGACGAGCCGCGCGACGATGAGCCCGGCTTCTTTGCGGTCGAAGCGACGGTCGCGGGCGTAGATCGGTTCGGCGATGGCCTCGCCGACGGTGAGGTCGGGGCTCAGGCGATCGGCGGCGTCCTGCGAGAGGTAGCCGATCCGACCGGTCAGCCGGGCGAGTCGTCGTGACGAGGCCCGGAGCCCGCGCGTCTTCTGCCCGAGGACGGTGAGCTCGCCGCCGACGATGTGTCGTCGCTGTGCGCTCTCGCCCTCGCCGCGGGCGCCGAACTGGCCGGCGACCGCCGCCGCGAACGTCGACTTGCCCGAGCCCGACTCCCCCAGGAGCGCCAGGATCTCGCCGTTGCGGACCGTCAGGCTGACGCCGTCGACCGCCCGGATCGGTCGGGCGCCTGGAACCCGGTACTCGATGGACACGTCGTCCGCGACGACCGCCGGTCCGTTGACCCCGATCATGGAACCCCTTCCGCGCCGCCCCCTGGCGGCGCAGCGCGGACGGAACCCGTCCGCGCGTCGTACGTGGTGCAGTGGAGCCGTCCGCCCTGGAGGCTCGACCAGCGTCGACGACGCAGGCCGGGCCTCCAGGGATGGCCGGTCCGTCGGATCAGGACCCGACGCGCTCCAGTTGCTCAAGCGTACGCCGTCGCTCGGCCTGCTCGGCTGGATCCGGCACCGGCAGCGACGCGAGCAGGCGCTGCGTGTAGGGGTGCTGCGGTGCGCCGAGGACCTCCGCCGTCGTGCCGGTCTCGACCAGGTCGCCGCGGTACAGCACCGCGATCCGGTCGGACAGCGCGCCCACGACCGCGAGGTCGTGGCTGATGAACAGCGAGGCGAAGCCGAAGTCCTGCTGCAGCTCGAGGAAGAGCTCCAACACCCGGGCCTGCACCGACACGTCGAGCGCACTCGTGGGCTCGTCGGCGATGAGCAGCTTCGGCCGGAGCGCGAGCGACCGGGCGAGCGATGCACGCTGGCGCTGCCCGCCGGAGAGCTCATGCGGGTACCGGTCGCCGTACGCGGCGGGGAGCTGCACGGCCTCCATCAGCTCGTCGACCTGCTTCCGCGCCGCCCGCGGGGACGACGCGACGCCGTGCACGATGAGCGGTTCTGCGACGCACTCGGCGATCGTCAGCAGCGGGTTGAACGAGGTCGCCGGGTCCTGGAACACGAACCCGATGTCCTTCCGGACCGGCTTCAAGTCGCGCTCGTTGAACCCGAGCATCTCGTGTCCGAGGACCTCGAGCGACCCGCCCGTCACCCGCGTGAGACCGGCGATCGCCCGTCCGATGGTGGTCTTGCCGGAGCCGGACTCCCCCACCAGACCGAGGACCTCGCCCGGACGGATCGCCAGGTCGACGCCCTTGACCGCCTTGAACGCGTGCGAGCCGAGTCGTCCGGGGTACTCGATCTCGAGCCCCTTCGCCTCGACGACCGGTGCGACGTCCTCGGTGATGATCGCCCGACGTGCCGCGCCGGTGGACGCTTCGAGCCGGGGCACCGCGGCGAGCAGCCGCTTGGTGTAGTCGGCCTGCGGGTTGCCGAACAGCTCAGCGACCGGGGCCTCTTCGACGATCTCGCCCTGGTACATCACGGCGACGCGGTCGGCCAGGTCGGCGACGACGCCCATGTTGTGCGTGATGATGACGATCGCCGCGCCGAACTCGTCGCGGCAGCGGCGGAGCAGATCGAGGATCTCGGCCTGCACCGTGACGTCCAGCGCCGTCGTCGGCTCGTCGGCGATGATCACGCTCGGCTCGAGCGCCAGCGCGCTCGCGATGACGACACGCTGCTTCTGACCGCCGGAGAACTGGTGCGGGTAGTGGTCGACGCGGACCTCCGGGTCCGGGATGCCGACCCGACGGAGGTAGTCGATCGCCTTCGCGCGGGCCTCTTTCTTCGAGACGCCACCGTGGGCACGGAGGCCCTCGGCGATCTGCCACCCGACGGTGAAGACGGGGTTCAGTGCGGTCGACGGCTCCTGGAAGACCATCGCGCCGGCGGTCCCGCGGAGCTCACGGAGCTTCTGCGCGCCGACCGTCACGACGTCGTTGCCCTCGAGCATGACCGCCCCGCCGAGCGTCGCCGTCTCCGGCATCAGCCGCAGCATGCTGCGGGCGGTCACGGACTTGCCGGAGCCGGACTCGCCGACCAGGGCGAGGACCTCGCCGGGTCGGACGTCGATGCTGACGCCCTTCACGGCGTCGACGGCGCCGCCGTCCGTCGCGAAGGTGACGGTGAGGTCGTCGACGACGACGACCGGTTCGTTCTCGTTCGTGGTCGTCATGCTGCTGCCCCTTCCGCTGCGGTCGCCTTGTCACGCGTGGAGACCAGCTGCTTCAGCCGCCGGCGCGCGCGCAGACGGGGATCGGAGATGTCGTTGAGGCTCTCGCCGACGAACGTGACGCCGAGGACCAGCACCACGATCGCGACACCCGGGTAGACGCCGGTCCACCACACGCCGGACGCCACGTCGGAGAGCGCGCGGCTGAGGTCGTAGCCCCACTCGGCGCCGGCGGTCGGACCGATGCCGAACCCGAGGAACCCGAGGCCGGCGAGCGTCAGGATCGCGTCGGACGCGTTGAGGGTCAGGATCAGCGGCAGCGACCGGGTCGAGTTGCGGAGCACGTGGCGCGTCATGATGCGCCACGGGTTCGTGCCCATCACCCGGGCGGACTCGACGAAGGCGTCGTTCTTCAGGCGCACGGCCTCTGCCCGGACCACGCGGAAGTACTGCGGGACGTAGACCACGGTGATCGAGATCGCCGCGGCCGTGATGCCGCCGTAGTAGCTCGAGTTGCCGCCGGAGACGACGATCGAGACGACGATCGCGAGCAGCAGGGACGGGAACGCGTAGATCGCGTCGGCGACGACGACCAGGATGCGGTCGAGCCATCCGCCGATGTAGCCGGAGACCATGCCGAGCAGGACGCCGACGATGATCGAGACGACCACCGCGACGATGACGACGAGCACCGCGGTGCGCGCGCCGAACACGACGCGGCTGAACACGTCGAAGCCGCCGACCGTGGTGCCCCAGATGTGCTCGGCGCTCGGGGCACCGGTGCGGGGGAAGTTCGCCCCGTCGGCACCCTGCAGCTGGCCGAAGCCGTACGGGGCGATGAGCGGCGCGAACACCGCGACGAGGAGGTACAGGGCGCAGATGACGACGCCCGTGACGAGCATGGCGCGCTGCCAGCCGGTGCTCCTGCGGAGCTGGACGACGACAGGGAGACGCTTCCAGAGCGGCTCGTGGCGGTCGACGAGGGACGCATCGGTCATCGTCAGAACCTCACTCTCGGGTCGATCAGGGCCGCGACGACGTCGACGATGAAGTTCGTCACCGCGACGATCACCGCGAGCATCGCGACGATGCCCTGGACCGCGACGAAGTCACGGGCCGACAGGTACTGGTTGAGCTCGAAGCCGAGGCCGCGCCAGCCGAACGTCGTCTCGGTGAG
Organism: Curtobacterium guangdongense; assembly: GCF_049341845.1. Taxonomy (NCBI): domain Bacteria; kingdom Bacillati; phylum Actinomycetota; class Actinomycetes; order Micrococcales; family Microbacteriaceae; genus Curtobacterium; species Curtobacterium guangdongense. The sequence continues at coordinate 135,761 of NZ_JBMPIT010000008.1, read as the reverse complement.
CACCGAGCCGCCGAGGAGCATCGCGATCTGCAGGCCCATCACCGTGATGATCGGCACCAGGGCCGGGCGGAACGCGTGCGTCCGGACGAGGCGGGACTCGCGGACACCACGGGAGCGGGCCGCGTCGACGTACTCGGAGCCGAGCGAACCGATCATGTTCGCGCGCACCAGGCGCAGGAAGATGCCGGCGGTCAGGAGCCCGAGGGTCAACGCCGGCAGGACGGCGTGCAGCAGCACGTCGCCGATGATCTGGCCGTTGCCGGTGCGGAGCGCGTCGATGATGTAGATGCCCGTCGCGCCGGGGACCTGGTCGAGCGCGAGCTCCACCCGGGTCGACGCTCGGTCACCGAGGGGCAGCCAGCCGAGCCACACCGAGAAGACGAGCTTCATGAGGAGACCGCCGAAGAACACCGGGGTCGCGTAGGTGAGGATCGCGAGCGCGCGGAGCAGCACGTCCGGCCACTTGTCGCGGAGGTAGGCCGCGAGCATGCCGAGCGGGATGCCGAGGACGAGCGCGACGATGAGCGCGTAGAACACGAGCTCCGCGGTCGCGCCGCCGTACGTGACGATGATCTCGGTGATCGGACGGTGGTCGGTCGCGGTCGTGCCGAAGTCGCCACGAGCGATGTTGCCGAGGTACTCGAGGTACTGGACGATCACCGGGCGGTCGTACCCGGCGGCGTGCAGGCGTTCCTGCAGCTGCGCCTGGGTCAGCCGGCCGCCGACGGACGCGACGATCGGGTTCCCGATGATGCGCATCAGGAAGAACACGAGCGTCACCAGGATGAAGACGGTCGGGAAGATCAGGAGGAATCTGACGAGGACGTACCGCCCGATGCCACCGCCGGACTTGGCACTGCGTTGTGCCGCCGGCTTCGTGGGCTCGGTGTCGATCGCCTCTGGGGTCGTGAGGGTCACTGGGTGGGTGCCTTTCGGGTCCTGTGTGTGGACCGGTGGTCCTGCGCGGCCGAAGGGGGCGTTCCGGCCTGCGGAACGCCCCCTTCGGGGTGGTGCTTACTTGCTCAGCGTTGCGTAGCGGAACTTGAACGACGCGTCGAGCTTGAGGCCCTTGACGTCCTTCGACGCGACCGCGACGGACTTGCCCTGCAGGAGCGGCAGCGTCGAGATCTGCGTCGCCTCGCGCTCCTGCGCCTGCTCGATCAGGTCAGCGCGCTTGGCCGGGTCGGACTCGGCCTGCTCCTTCGCGATGAGGTCCTGGATCGTCGGGTCGTCGTAGTGGTTCTGCACGAAGTTGTCCTTCGTGAAGAACGGCGACAGGTAGTTGTCGGCGTCCGAGAAGTCCGGGAACCAGCCGAGCTGGTACTCCGGGTAGGAGTCCTTCGTGCGCTCCTGGGCGTAGGTCGTGTAGACCGTCGACTGGATGTTCACGGTGAACAGGCCCGACTTCTCGAGCTGCGTCTTCAGCAGGGCGTACTCGTCGTCCGACGCCGAACCGTAGTGGTCGGGCGCGTACTGGATGTCGAGCTGGATCTTGCCGTCGACACCCGCATCGGCGAGGGTCTTCTTCGCCTTGTCCACGTCCGGCGCGCCGTTGCCGTCGCCGTACATCGACTTGAACGGCGTCGCGGCACCCGTGAGGCCGTCCGGCACCATCGAGTACAGCGGCGTGTACGTGTTGTTGTAGACCTCCTTGGCGAGCGCGTCGCGATCGACGACGTCCGCCACGGCCTGCCGCACGGCGAGGGCCTTCGCCTCGTCGGAGTCGGACTGGCCGGTCCCGAAGGGCTGCGACTTGAAGTTGAAGACCAGGTAGCGGATCTCGCCGCCGGGGCCGTCGGTGACCGTCAGCTTGTCGTCCTTGCGGAGCGAGGCGATGTCGGTCGGCGTCAGCGAGCGGTACGCCACGTCGACGTCGCCCTTCTGCACGGCGAGCTTGAGGTCGGTCTCCTTCGTGTAGTAGTTGGCCGTCACCTCGTCCGTCTTCGCCTTGCCGAGCAGCCCGTCGTACTTGGCGTTGGCCTTGTACTGGATGAGCTGGTTCTCCTTGTACGAGGTGATCTCGTACTGGCCCGCGAACGCCTTGCCCTTGACGATGTCCGCAGCGGGGGTGAGCTTGTCGGCCGAGAAGACGTCTTCGTCGACGATCGGGCCGGCGGGGCTCGACAGGACCTGCGGCCAGGTCTGGTCCGCGTGGTCCAGGTGGAACACCACGGTCGTGGCGTTCGGCGTGTCGATGCTCTTGAGGTTCGCGAGCAGCGACTGCGGGCCGTTCTCGTTGTTGATCTTCAGTTCACGGTTGAACGAGAACTTCACGTCGCTCGAGGTGAGCTTGTTGCCGTTCGCGAACTCGAGCCCCTTCTTGAGCGTGACCGTGTAGGTCGTCGGGTCCGTGAACTCGCCCTTGGTCGCGATGTCCGGCTTGACGTCCGGGCTGCCGACCGGGGTGTTCATGAGGAACGGGAACACCTGGTTCTGCACGGCGAACGAGCCGTTGTCGTAGGAGCCCGCCGGGTCGAGCGACGTGATCGAGTCGGTCGTGCCGATGATCAGGCCGTTCAGGTCGGTGGACGAGCCGCTGCTGCCGCCCGCGCAGCCGGTCAGCACCAGCGCCGTCGCTGCTGCTCCCGCGCCGAGCGCGATCGTGCGCTTGCCCCACGTGGCTGTGCGCTTCTTGAACACGGATGCCATGTCCGATGCCTCTCTGCTGTTGGTTGCAGGAGCCCCGGGATCGGTGGTGGAACCGCTGTGTACCGTCCCGGGACACTCATTGAGAGACACCCTGCCATGGAACTTCTTCCGGCGGGGCCGGTTTTTTTACACCGCTGTAACGCAGGAGTGCTGCGCATGCCGCATCATCCGTTCGTCGGACGCGGCGCGCCGCGCAGGAAAGTTGCGCATCGCAACACTGCCTTGCGCGGCGGGTCGGGCGGCCTCGGCGGGTCAGGCGGGGTCGGCGTCGGCGCGGAGCCGCATGCGCTGCGCGTCGATGTCGACGAGCTGGCGCTGGATCTCGCCGCGTCGATCGGCGTTCTCGTTCGGGTCGGCGCGCTGGAGCTGCCCGAGCAGCGACGCCTTGCGCGCGAGGAGGTCACGCTCGATCAGGGCCACGACGATCCCCCGGCAGTAGATCGCCAGGTCCTCGTCGTTGCGGGCGGGGATCGGGGCGAGCGCGAGCTCCGACACGAGACCCCGGACCGGAGCGGGCACGTCGGCGGTCAGGCGGTCCAGCCAGTCCGGCCGTCCGAGCGAGTCGACGTTCGCGACCACGGCGTCACGGACGACGGCGAGCATCGGAGCGGAGAACGTCGCAGCGGCCGCGAGTCCGAGCAGCGGTGCACCGACCGACGTCGGCTGCTGCACCATCGCCATCACGGCGTCGCGCTCCATGCGGGTGATCGGGTCGTTCGGGAGCGATCGGATCCCGGCGACGGGCTCGTCGAGCGGCGCGACCATCTGCCCACCGGGTCCGGCCTGGCCGACGGGCACGGAGGACGAGGACCGGGAACGAGCACCCTCCACCGCCCGTCGCACGTCGCCCATCTCCATGCCGAGCCACCCCGCGAGCTCGCGGACGTAGCCCTGCGTCAACGAGCGGTCCCGGATGCCGGCGAGGACCGGTGCCGCAGAACGCAGGGCAGCGACCCGGCCCTCCACCGTCTCGAGGTCGTGCCCGTCGAGCGTCCGCCGGATCATGAACTCGAACATCGGCCGCTTGTTCGTGACGAGCCGCCGGATCGCGTCGTCGCCGCGGGCCAGCCGGAGGTCGCACGGGTCGAGGCCACCCGGTGCCACCGCGACGAAGGTCTGCGCGGCGAACCGCTGTTCCTCGGCGAAGGCGCGGGACGCCGCCCGCTGCCCGGCTTCGTCCGGGTCGAACGTGAAGACGACCTCCCCGTTGGCGTTCGGGTCGGCACCGCTGACGTCGCCGAGCATCGGGCGCAGGACCTTGATGTGGTCGACGCCGAACGAGGTACCGCAGGTCGCGACGGCGGTCGTCACCCCGGCGAGGTGGCACGCCATGACATCGGTGTAGCCCTCGACGATGACGACCTGCTTCTGCTTCGAGATGTCGCGCCGGGCGAGGTCGAGCCCGTAGAGCACCTGGCTCTTGTGGTAGATCGGGGTCTCGGGGGTGTTCAGGTACTTCGGGCCCTTGTCGTCGTCCAGGAGCCGACGGGCACCGAACCCGATCGTGGCACCCGTGACGTCGCGGATCGGCCACATCAGGCGCCCGCGGAAGCGGTCGTACGGTGAACGGTCGCCCTGGCCGACGAGCCCGGCGGAGATGAGCTCTTCCGTCGTGAAGCCGCGGCCCTTGAGGTGGTCCTTGAGCGCGTCGTAGGACTTCGGGGCGAACCCGACGCCGAAGTGCTGCGCGGCGGACGGGTCGAAGCCGCGCTCCCCCAGGAACCGCCGGGCCGGGTCGGCCTGCGGGGTCGTGAGCTGGGCGACGTAGAACTGCTGCGCTGCTTCGTTCGCGGCGATCAACCGGGCACGCGTGTTGTAGTCGGTCCGCGGCCCGTCGCCCTCTTCGTAGTGGAGGGTGAAGCCGATCTTGGCGGCCATCCGCTCGACTGCTTCGGAGAACGTGGTGTGGTCCTGCTTCATGATGAAGCTGAAGACGTCGCCGTCCTCTCCACACCCGAAGCAGTGGTAGCGACCCACCTGCGGGCGGACGTGGAACGAGGGAGAGCGCTCGTCGTGGAACGGGCAGAGCCCCTTCAACGACCCGACGCCGGCGGACTTGAGCGTGACGTAGTCACCGACGACGTCGGCGATGTTCACGCGTGCGCGGACCTCGTCGATGTCGTTCCGCGCGATGAGTCCAGCCACCCCTCGATCCTAGTTCGCCGGACCGACCGCGCCGACCGCGCAGCACGAGCCGTGCACAGCCGCACGGACCGCTCAGACGGGGATGTGGACGGCTTCCCGATCGCCGACGACGAGACGCCGGTGCCATGCCAGTGCGCCCTGGTCGGTCAGGCTCGCGACCTGGTCGACGACGGCACGCAGTCGTGCAGCGTCGTCACGCGCACCACGCCAGTCGGCGGCGAAGCCCGGCTCGAGCGCGGACACGCCACGGTCGGCGATCGCGTCGAGCAGCTCGGTGAGGATCCGCCGCTGGTCCTCGTACACGGGCTGCCGGTCGCCGTGGGTCATCACGAACGCGGCGACGATCCCCTTGAGCACGGCGATCTCGCCGATGATCTCCGGCGGCGTGACCACCGACGCGGCGAACCGGACGAGCGAGCCGGACGCGTACGCCTGGCGGGTCGCCGTGGTGGCCGTCCTGGCGAACCGACCGATGAGCTGCGAGGTCAGGTTCTTCAGGCGGGCGGCGTCCCGCCGGGAGCCGTCGTACGAGGTCATCCACAGCGGCAGCGATCGCAGTCGGTCGAACGCCTCGAGCAGCTCGTCGCGACTGAGGTCGTCCCCCACCCAGGCGTGCATGGCGGACACGATGTCGTTCTCGCCGACGCGGTCCCCCAGCGCGGCGACGTCGATGAACCCGGCGACGACGGCGTCCTCGAAGTCGTGCACGGAGTACGCGATGTCGTCGGACAGGTCCATCACCTGCGCCTCGATGCAGCGCTGCCGACGGGGAGCGCCCGCTCGGAGCCACTCGAAGGCGTCGTGGTCGTCGTCGTAGAAGCCGAACTTGGTGCGTCCGGACGACGACTCGGCGACACCCTGGGACGCCGGCCACGGATACTTGCACGAGGCGTCGAGTGAGGCCCTGGTGAGGTTCAGGCCGTACGCACGGTCGTCGTCGCCGTAGACCTTCGGCTCGAGTCGGGTCAGCAACCGGAGGGTCTGTGCGTTCCCCTCGAAGCCACCGATGCCGGCGGCCCAGGCGTTCACGGCGGTCTCGCCGTTGTGGCCGAAGGGCGGGTGGCCGATGTCGTGCGCCAGGCAGGCGGTGTCCACGACGTCCGGGTCGAGGCCGAGTGAGTCGGCGAGTTCCCGCCCGACCTGCGCGACCTCGAGCGAGTGCGTCAGGCGGTTGCGGGCGAAGTCGAGACCGGTCGTCGGGCTCAGCACCTGGGTCTTGGCCGCGAGTCGGCGGAGCGCACTGGAGTGCAGCAGCCGGGCGCGGTCACGGGCGAAGTCGCTGCGGCGGTTGCCGTGTTCCTCGGGCAGCCAGCGTTCCGCGTCGGCCGGCCCGTACGAGCTCGTGGCGCTCATCCGCCGCTGTGGTGCAGCTCGGCGGCGGCGAGGACCTTGCGGAACTCGGCGTCGACGTCGCGGCTCTCGAGCCAGCGGTCGGGCAGGGCCGTGCGCTTGGGGTGTCCGGCGCGACCACGGGGACCTTCGGCGTCGGCACCCGGGTACGGCGCGTCGTGGTCGAGCTGTCCGAGCAGGTCGTCGATCTCCTGCAGGCGGGACGCCATCGCGAGCCCGGACCGGACGTCACCGCCGATCGGGTACCCCTTGAAGTACCAGGCGACGTGCTTCCGGATGTCCCGGCATCCGTGCTCTTCGGACCCGAAGAACTCGACGAGCAGTTCGGCGTGCCGACGGAACCCGACCGCGACCTCCCCGAGGGACGGCATGTACCGGAGGCCCTCGCCGCGGAACGCCGCCGCGAGGTCACCGAACAGCCACGGCCGGCCGAGGCACCCACGCCCGACGACGACACCGTCGCAGCCGGTCTCGTCGACCATGCGGAGCGCGTCGGCAGCGGACCAGATGTCGCCGTTGCCGAGGACCGGGATGTCGGTGACGGCTTCCTTGAGCGTCGCGATCGCCGACCAGTCGGCTTCGCCGGAGTAGTGCTCGTTCGCGGTGCGGGCGTGCAGCGAGACCGCGGCGACACCGGCGTCGCGCGCGATGCGGGCGGCGTCGATGTAGGTGAGGTGGTCGGCGTCGATGCCCTTGCGCATCTTCACGGTGACCGGGACGTCACCGGCGGCACGGACGGTCTTGGTGACGAGCTCCTTGAACAGCTCGGTCTTCCACGGCAGCGCCGCGCCCCCGCCCTTGCGCGTGACCTTCGGCACCGGGCACCCGAAGTTCAGGTCGATGTGGTCGGCACGGTCCTCACCCACCAGGATCGTCGCCGCTTCGGCCACGGTGTTCGGCTCGACGCCGTAGAGCTGGATGGACCGAGGGGTCTCGGACTCGTGGTGCTGGATGAGCTGCATCGACACCGGCGTGCGCTCGACGAGGGCACGGGAGGTGATCATCTCGCAGACGTACAGCCCGGCTCCGTACTCACGACAGAGCCGGCGGTACGCCATGTTCGTGATGCCCGCCATCGGCGCGAGCACGACGGGCACGTCGACCTCGATCGGGCCGATGCGCAGGGGCTTCCGGGGGGCTTGTGTGATCGTCATACGGGCTCCATTCTCCCACGTCGGCGCGCGCCGGTAGCGTTCTCCACATGACGACCGATGCCATCGCCCGATTCGACGCCGACGCCGCAGCCCGCGGACTCCGGGTCGAGGTGGTCGAACGCCCGGCCGCGAACTCCCTCGCCGAGGCGGCAGACCTGCTCGGCATCACCCCGGGCGACATCGTCAAGACCCTCGTCGTCAAGCGCCACGACGGCGACTTCGTCCTCGCACTCGTCCCCGGCGGCCGGAGCATCGCGTGGAAGAAGCTCCGCGCGCTCGTCGGCGTGAACAAGCTCTCGATGCCCGACGCCGCGACCGCGCTGCAGGCGTCCGGATACGAACGCGGCACGATCACCCCGATCGGCGCGACGGGCGACCTGCCGGTCTTCGCCGACGAACGCATCGTCGGCCGTCGCGTCGCACTCGGCGCCGGCCGCCACGGTGCGAGCGCGTTCGTGGACGCCGACGACCTGATCGCGGCCTACGGCGCGACGGTCGCCGACATCACCGACGAGGAACCCCAGCGCTGAGCTAGTCGGGTACCTCTGACCAGTCGCCCTCGGCACCGGGGACCAAGCACGAGTCACCGTCGCACACCACGGCGTCCGCCAGCAGGGGCTGCAGCCCCGGCACGGCCTGCAGCCCCGGCACGGCCTGGAGGCTCGGCGCGGCCTGCGAGCGCACGTCGAGGTCCGTCATCGGGTCGCCTCCACGTCCGCGCTCGCGTCGTCCGCAGCACGCTCGGCCGCCGCGGCCACCTCCTCCGGCGTCGACGTCCGCAGCGCGACGACCTGGCGGAGCACCTGCTCGAAGGCCGCGGGGTCCTGCGCGCCGGAGACGCCGTACTTGCCGTCGATCACGAAGAACGGCACGCCGTTGATGCCGTACGCCTGGGCCTGCGCCTGGTCGGCACGGACGTCGGCGAGCTTGGCGTCGTCGCGCAGGGTCGCCAGCACCTCGTCACGGTCGAGCCCGACCTCGGCGGCCAGGTCGGCCAACGAGGACTCCTGTCCGACGTGCTCCCCGCGTTCGAAGTACGCCGCGAAGAGCCGCTCCACCATCTCGAGCTGCTTGCCGTGCTGCTTCGCCAGGTGGATGACCTGGTGCGCCTTCACGGTGTTGGTGTGGTGCATCGAGTCGAAGTCGTAGTCGAGCCCGACGGACGCGGCGATCCCGGTGACCTGGTCGAGCATCTGCTGCGCCTGGTCGACGGGCATGCCCTTGTGTCGGGAGAGGAACTCGGCCTCGGTGCCCTCGAAGTCCACCGGGGTGTCCGGGCTCAGTTCGAAGGAGTGGTACTCGACCTCGACGCTGTGCCCATCGGGTCCGGCACCGAATGCGTTGACGCCCGCTTCGAACTTCCGCTTGCCGATGTAACACCAGGGGCACGCGATGTCGGACCAGACATCGACCTTCACGCTGTCGTTGCTCATGCTGAACGACAACGCGGCCGACTCCGGAGCATTCCCGGAGTCGACCGCGTCAGTGGTACTGGTCCCTATGCGCCGACCAGGCGCTGCGCGAGGTAGCCCTGCAGCTGGTCGAGGGCGACCCGTTCCTGCGCCATGGTGTCCCGTTCGCGGACGGTGACGGCCTCGTCCTCCAGCGTGTCGAAGTCGACCGTGATGCAGAACGGCGTGCCGATCTCGTCGTGGCGACGGTAGCGGCGGCCGATCGCCCCGGCGTCGTCGAAGTCGACGTTCCAGTTCTTGCGCAGGTCGTCGGCGAGCCCGCGGGCGACCGGCGAGAGCTGCTCGTTGCGGGACAGCGGCAGGACCGCGGCCTTGACCGGGGCGAGGCGCGGGTCGAGGCGGAGGACCGTGCGCTTGTCGACGCCGCCCTTCGCGTTCGGCGCCTCGTCCTCGTAGTACGCGTCGAGCAGGAACGCCATGAGCGCGCGCGTCAGGCCGAAGGACGGCTCGATGACGTACGGGACGTACTTCTCGTTCGCGGCCTGGTCGAAGTACCGGAGGTCCTTGCCGGAGGACTCGATGTGGTTGTTGAGGTCGAAGTCGGTGCGGTTCGCGACACCCATCAGCTCGCCCCACTCCGAGCCCTGGAACCCGAAGCGGTACTCGATGTCCGCGGTGGCGTCGGAGTAGTGCGCACGCTCGCCGTCCGGCACGTCGAAGCGACGGAGGTTCTCGGGGTCGATGCCGAGGTCCGTGTACCAGGCGATCGAGTCCGCGATCCACTGCTCGTAGTGGGTCTCGGCGTCGGCCGGCGGGACGAAGTACTCGATCTCCATCTGCTCGAACTCGCGGGTCCGGAAGATGAAGTTCCCGGGCGTGATCTCGTTGCGGAACGCCTTGCCGACCTGACCGATGCCGAACGGGGGCTTCATGCGGCTGGTCGTGACGACCTGCGCGAAGTCGGTGAAGATGCCCTGCGCCGTCTCGGGACGGAGGAAGTTCAGCCCCTCCTCGGACTCGACCGGGCCGAGGTAGGTCTTCAGCATCCCGGAGAACTCGCGGGGCTCCGTCCACTGACCGCGGGTCCCGCAGTTCGGGCAGGCGATCTCGGCCATGCCGCCCTCTGGTGCACGGTTCTTCTTGGCCTCGAAGGCCTCGATCAGGTGGTCCTCGCGGAAGCGGTGGTGGCAGTGCAGGCACTCGACGAGCGGGTCGGTGAAGGTCGCGACGTGGCCGGAGGCCTCCCACACCTTACGGGGCAGGATCACGGCGGAGTCGAGACCGACCATGTCGCCGCGGCCGCGGACGAACCGCTGCCACCACTGGCGCTTGATGTTCTCCTTCAGCTCGACGCCGAGGGGCCCGTAGTCCCAAGCGGAGCGGGATCCGCCGTAGATCTCACCCGACTGGAAGACGAACCCACGGCCTTTGGCGAGGGCGATGACCGAGTCGAGACGGGAGGGCTGAGCCAAGGAGAACTCCGTAAGGTCGCCGAGCTGGGTGCCCGGTTCGTGAGAAACGTACCGGGCAAGACTAACGGCCCAGCACCGCCGCCACTGCGTCCACGTCCGACTCGTCGTTCCAGTGGTGGAACGCGAGCCGGAGTCGTCCGGCCCTGCCGGATGCCGTGATCCCCGCAGCGGTCAGCGCCGCCAACCCGGCGCCGGACGGATCCGGCACCGTCATCACGGCCTGCGACTGCCCGGCGACCCCGAGGCGGGCCGCCAGCTGGTCCGCGAGACCGGTGCCGTGCCTCCAGACCGTGTCCATGTCGAGCGACGCGACGTGCCGCAGGGCGGCGACCGCACCTGGCCAGGCCTGCCATGCCGGCGACACGTCGAACCGGCGGGCGTCGTCGGCGAGCCGCATCGCGGGGCCGTAGCAGGAGGACCAGACGTCCTCGCCCGCGTACCAGCCGGCCTGGACCGGGCGGAGCCACTCCTGGGCGACGGCCGCCACCGTCATGAACGCGACGCCGCGCGGCGCGCAGAGCCACTTGTAGGCGTGGGTGACGGTGACGTCGAACGGTGCGGCCGAGATCGGCAGGATCCCCGCAGCCTGGGTGAGGTCGCAGAGGGTCCGCGCACCGACGGAACGGGCGGCGGCCACGACGGCGTCGTTGTCCGCGACCGCGCCGGTCGCCGACTGCACCGCAGACCACGCGACGAGTGCGGTGTCGTGGGTGACGGCCGCCGCCAGCGATGCGAGCGGGACGCTCCGGACGTGGATCCCGCGGTACGCCTGTGCGAGGAACGGGAAGACGATGGAGCTGAAGTCCCCCTCCGGGACGAGGACCTCGGCGCCGTCCGGCAGCGATGACGCGACGACCGCGGTCATCGCGGAGGTCTGCGAGCCGGTCGCGACCCGGCTGGCATCGACGCCGACGATCTGCGCGAACAGGGCTCGCCCCTCCTCGACGAGCTCGCCGTACCGGATCGGACTCGATCCGCCGGCACCCCACTCGTCGAGGTCGGCGCGCATCGCCGCGAGGGTCCCCCGTGTCGGGAGCCCGGCGGTGCAGGCGGCGAGGTAGCCGTGGCCGTCGACGAAGGAGTCCATGCCGATCATGCTCGTGCGCGACGATCCATCACACCAGGGCAGGTCTGTTTGCTTCGCCATAGCATTGCGTTATGGACGATCTCGACCCGCAGCTGCTCCGCGCGCTCCGAGCCGTCGCCGACGCCGGGTCGATCACCGGCGCCGCCGCCACACTCGGGTACAGCCAGCCCGCCGTCAGCCAGCTCCTGCAGCGGGCCGAACAGCGACTCGGACATGCGCTGCTGCTCCGGGGCGCTCGCGGCGTGACCCTGACCGAGGCGGGACAGGTGCTGGCCGACCACGCGCTGCACGTGCAGGCCGCCCTGACCGCTGCGCAGGAGGACCTCGACGCCGTCGGGGGGCTCGCCCGCGGACGCGTCCGGATCGCGGGCTTCCCGAGCGCCTCGTCGACACTGGTGCCCGCAGTGCTCGCGTCGATGGCGGCCGCGGTCCCCGGTGTCACGACGTCCTACGTCGAGGTCGAGCCCCCTGAGGCGCTCGAGCTGGTCCGGCGGGGCGAGGTCGACGTCGCGCTGACGTTCACGTACGTGGGTGACGACGTCGCGACCGATGCCGCGCTGGTCACGCGGGCGATCGGGCGGGACCCGCTCGCGCTGGTCCGGTCGGGAGGCTCGGGGCAGGCCCGCCACGCCGGCTCGGCCGGTGCCGTCGCCGGTTCCGTCGCGGTCGATCTCGCCTCCCTGCGTGGTGCGCGGTGGATCGGCGGGTGCCCGCGCTGCCGTGGGCACCTGCTCGCCTCGTGCGCGAGCGCCGGGTTCACGCCGGACATCGTGCTCGAGACCGACAACGCCGCGGCGGTGGTGGGCCTCGTCGCTGCCGGACTCGGGGTGGCGCTCCTCCCCCGACTGGCGCTCGCGACGACGGTGATCCCGTCCGGGGTGTCGATCGACCCCGTCGACGACGAGCTCGCTCGGCGGGTCGAGGTCGTCGTCGCGCGCGGGGCCGAGCGGGTGCCGAGTGTCCGAGCGGCGCTCGACGCGGTGCGTGCGGCGGAACCGTTGCTGGCCTGACGCGTTCCGCGTGCCCCGCTAGGCGGTCGGGGCGTCCACGGCGCCGCCGTACCGACGGTCACGACTCGCGTACTCCTCGATCGCACCCCAGAGGTCGCTGCGGCGGAAGTCGGGCCAGAGGCGGTCGAGGAACACCATCTCGGCGTAGGCGGACTGCCACAGCAGGAAGTTGCTGGTGCGCTGCTCGCCCGAACTCCGGAGGAACAGGTCGACGTCGGGCATCTCCGGCACGTACAGACGCTTCGCGAGGGCCTTCTCGGTCACCTGGCTCGGCTTGAGGCGACCGGCTGCGACGTCCTCGGCGAGCGACCGGACCGCGTCGGCGATCTCGTTGCGGCCGCCGTAGTTGACGCACATCGTCAGGGTCAGCACGTCGTTGCCCGCGGTCATCCGCTCGGCGGTCTCGAGTTCCTCGATGACGCTGCGCCAGAGCCGTGGGCGCCGTCCGGCCCAGCGGACGCGAACGCCCCACTCGTGCAGCTGGTCCCGACGGCGGCGGATGACGTCACGGTTGAAGCCCATCAGGAACCGGACCTCCTCCGGGGAGCGCTTCCAGTTCTCCGTCGAGAACGCGTACGCCGAGATGTGCTTGACGCCGATCTGGATCCCGCCGGCGACGACGTCGAGCAGCGAGGCCTCGCCGGCCTTGTGCCCCTCGATGCGTGTGAGTCCACGGCCGTTCGCCCACCGACCGTTGCCGTCCATCACGATCGCCACGTGCTCCGGGACGAACCGTGGGGGGATCGCCGGAGGCGTCTCGCCGGTCCAGTCGATCGGCTTGAAGGGCTCCGGTTCGGCGGAACGACGGGGGCTCATGCGGTGCGGGTCCCTTCGGGGGCGCTGGGGTCGGGTGTCGGTGGCGGGGGTGCCGGGACGGTCGCGACCGCCCTTGCCGTCGCTTCCGGTCCGCCGTGCGTGGTCGGCACCGGCACGGGGTGCTCGGTGCGGTCGACGTGCGGCAAGGACTTCAGCGATCGTTCCAGGTGCCACTGGGCGTAGGCCGCGACCACGCCGGAGGCCCGGGACCTGCTCCGCTCGTCGGCGGCGTCGACCGTGCGCCAGTCCCCCGCGAGCAGCGAGCCGAGGATCGACAGCGTGGTGTGGTCGAGCCGGGGCGAGCCGGGAGGCGCGGCCCCGTCGGCGACGACCCCGCCGAGCTGGACGACGAACGCCGAGTGCGGGCCGGGCTCCCCCGTCACCGCACAGTCCGAGAACGACGGCGCCCATCCGGCGATGCTCATCGCGCGGAGCAGGTACGAGTCGAGCGTCGCGCTCGGCACGTGCTCGCTGCGTGACAGGGAACGGAGGGCTCCGACGAGCAGCAGGTACTGCTGGAGTCCGGCGTCCGCTTCGCTCAGTCGGTCGGCGGTCTCGACCATCGCGCTGGCGGCCGTGTACGCGCTGTAGTCCGCCACGATCTGCGCGCCGTACGACCCGAGCGACTCCGCCTGGGTCACGATGTCGAGCGAACGCCCCTCGTAGAACTGGGCGTCGACGACCATGAACGGCTCCAGCCGGGAGCCGAACTTCGACGCGGTGCGCCGGACGCCCTTCGCCACGGCGCGGATCTTGCCGTGCTGTCGGCTGAGCATCGTGACGATGCGGTCCGCCTCGCCGAGCTTGTGGGTGCGGAGCACGACACACTCGTCCCGGTACAGCGGCATGCCCCCAGTATCCCCCGCGCCCCCGACACGGCGCGCCGCAGGGGTCGGACACGCGGGGTCGAGCCGCGCGTGCCGCGGGTCCTTCCGCGCGTGCCGCGGGCCCTTCCGCGCGTGCCGCGGGCCCTTCCGCGCGTGGGAAGTCGAATCGCGCGTAGGCGGTCGGAAGTTTCCACCTCCCACGCGCGATTCGGCTTCCTACTGCGCGCGCAATGGGCCGGAACGCGCGACGGCCGGGAGGCACGGTGCGGGGCGGACCTGCACCGTGCCTCCCGGCCGTGGTGGCGGACCGGCTAGGCGGAGACGAGCTCCGGGGAAGCCCCGGCGGCGGCAGCCGCACGGACCGCACGGTTCACGGCGGACACGATCGCCTTGAGCGACGCGGTCGCGATGTCGGCGTCGATCCCGACGCCCCAGAGCCGCACGCCGTCGACGTCGAGCTCGACGTACGACGCTGCCTTCGCGTCACCGGAGGCGCTCATCGTGTGCTCCGAGTAGTCGTACAGCGTGACGTCGACGCCCTGCTCGCGCATGACGGACAGGAACGCGTCGATCGGGCCGGTCCCGACGGCATCGGCGTCCACGGATCCCTCGTCGACGCGCATCGTGACCGCGAGCTTCGTGGTGCCGTCGAAGTCGCTCGAGGTCGCGGTCTTCGTGATCTCGTAGCGGCCCCACTTGTCCGACTCGTCATCGGCGGGCAGGTACTCGTCGCGGAAGAGGTCCCAGATCTTCTCCGAGGTGAACTCGCCGCCCTCGGTGTCGGTGCGCTGCTGCACGACGCCGGAGAACTCGATCTGCAGCTTGCGGGGCAGATCGATCGCGTGGTCCGTCTTGAGCAGGTACGCGACCCCGCCCTTGCCGGACTGCGAGTTGACGCGGATGACGGCCTCGTAGGAGCGGCCGATGTCCTTCGGGTCGACGGGCAGGTACGGCACCGCCCACTCGACGTCGTCGATGCTCTTCCCTGCTGCGGCCGCCTTGGCCTTCATGGCGTCGAAGCCCTTGTTGATCGCGTCCTGGTGCGACCCGCTGAACGCCGTGTAGACGAGGTCACCGGCCCACGGCTGGCGCTCCGGCACGGGCAGCTGGTTGCAGTACTCGACCGTGCGCTTGATCTGGTCGATGTCCGCGAAGCTGATCTCCGGGTCGATGCCCTGCGTGAAGAGGTTCATGCCGAGGGCGACCAGGTCGACGTTGCCGGTGCGCTCCCCGTTGCCGAACAGGCACCCCTCGATGCGGTCGGCACCGGCCATGTACCCGAGCTCCGCGGCGGCGACGGCCGTGCCGCGGTCGTTGTGCGGGTGCAGCGACAGGATCACGTCCTGCCGGTGGGCGAGGTGGCGGGACATCCACTCGATGGAGTCGGCGTACACGTTCGGCGTCGCCATCTCGACCGTGGCCGGCAGGTTGATGATCACCTTCCGGTCGGGCGTCGGCTCGAAGACCGCGAGCACGGCGTTGCAGATCTCGAGCGCGACCTCGAGCTCGGTGCCCGTGTAGGACTCCGGCGAGTACTCGTAGTAAACCGTCGTGTCGTGCTGCAGCGTCGCCTCGGCGGCCTTGCAGAGCTTCGCGCCGGCCACCGCGATGTCGACGACGCCCTGCACGTCCGTGCGGAAGACGACCTCCCGCTGGACGATCGACGTCGAGTTGTACAGGTGGACGATGGCCTGCTTGGCGCCGTCGATTGCCTCGTACGTGCGCTGGATGAGGTGTTCGCGCGCCTGCGTCAGGACCTGGATCGTGACGTCGTCGGGGATCGCGCCCTCGTCGATCAGGCTGCGGACGAAGTCGAAGTCCGTCTGCGAGGCGCTGGGGAACCCGACCTCGATCTCCTTGTAGCCCATGCGCACGAGCAGGTCGAACATCGCACGCTTGCGCTCGGCGTCCATCGGGTCGATGAGGGCCTGGTTGCCGTCACGCAGGTCGACGGCACACCAGCGCGGAGCGCGATCGATTCGCTTCGTCGGCCAGGTGCGGTCCGGCAGCTCGACGGAGATCTGCTCGTGGAACGGGACGTACTTGTGGATCGGCATCCCGGAGGGGCGCTGGGTGTTCTGCATCGGTCGTTCGCTTTCGGTTCGTCAGGTGGTGTCGGCCGACGACGAGACTCCGCGACGAGGTGGGCCGGTGTGTCAGGCCTCGTCGCGGCAGCGAAGGAGGAGGAGCGCCGAGTACATAGCTCCTTCACCGTAGCACCGGTCCGCCTCGTGTGACGCGTCGGTTCCGCACCACCGTCACCGTCAGTCGACCGCGAGCGCCTCGGTCGGCGGGACGCGCATGGCTCGCCGGACGGGGGCGACGGTGGCCACCACCGCGAGGACGAGCGCACCGGCGACCACGATGACGATCGTGGTCGGCGGGAGCACCGGACCGACGGGCTGACCGAGCGACCCGAGCAGCGTCTGACCGCCGACCCACCCGTAGAAGGTCCCGAGCACGAGCCCGGTGAGGACGGCCGCGACGACCATCTGCACGGCCTCGGTCACGATCATCCGACGCACCTGCGCACCGGTCAGCCCGAGCACACGGAGCAGCCCGAGTTCGCGACGCCGCTGCAGCACGCCGAGGGCGAGGGCGTTGACGACACCGACCGCTGCGATCACCGCGGAGAAGCCGACGATGACGCTGACGACGCCGTTCACCTGGACGAAGAAGTCGCGCATGCCCTGCAGCTGCTCCGGGCTCCCGCCCTGGAGCTGCCCGCGGAGCTGTGTCTCGAGTACCTGCTGCATCATCCCGAGCGCGACGGCGAAGGTGACGAGCAGGGTGACGCCGATCACGAGTCCGATCGTCGCCCGGGACGACCGACCCGGCGCACGCATCGCGTTCCGGCCGGCGAGCAGCACCACCGGGTCCTTGGCCCCGAAGCGGCCGATGAGCGCCAGGACGGGCGGCATCACGATCGTCGCGCCGACGGCGATCCCGGCGAACGACACGAACCCACCGAGCGCAGCTGGCAGGACCGCGAGGGGCGACGCGCCGCTCACGGCGAGCCCGAGCACCATCAGCGCCCCGCCGCCGGCCATCAGCAAGATCGCCCAGACCTTGCGCGCGGTGCCGGACCGGACGTCGTCGTGGCTCGGCTCGACGCTCGAGGACAGCGCCTGCAGCGGCGTGACCGTCAGGACCCGACGGGACCCCACTGCGAACGCGCCCCAGGTCGCGAGCACGACCGCGACGATCGGCAGCACGAGCTGCCACGGCACGAGGGTGTAGGTGGTGTCCGGCAGGAACCCGTTGCCCCGGAGGACGGCGACGAACAGCGCACTGAGCCCGGTGCCGACGACCGCGCCGACGAGTCCGCCCACGACCCCCACGACGAGGCCGGCGCGGGTGATGCGGGAGCGGAGCGTCGCGCCGGTGGCACCCACGAGACGCTGCAGCGCGAGGATCCGAGTCTGCCCGGCGATGAGGGTGGCACAGGTGTTCGCCGTGACGATCGCCCCGACGTACAGCGCGATGCCGAGGAACAACCAGCCGATCACGTCGAGGATCGCCTTCACCGGTCCGAGGTCGGCGAGGCCGGCGGCCGCCATCGCCTGGGTGACGATGCCCGGCGCGATCACCAGCGCGGAGCCGAACGTGGTCCCGAGTGCGGCGACCAGGACGGTGGGCGAGAAGTCGCGGAGGGCGTTCACGCTGCGGCCTCCATCCCCAGCATGGTGGTGGAGATGTCCGCGGCGCTCATCGCCGGGCGGTCCCCCACGATGCGGCCGTCCGCGAGGAACAGGATGCGGTCGGCGTTGGCGGCCGCGACCGGGTCGTGGGTCACCATGACGACGCTCTGCCCCCACTCCGCGACGGCACCGCGGACGATGCCGAGCACGTCACGCCCGGTCCGGGAGTCCAGGGCACCGGTCGGTTCGTCGGCGACGACCACCGCGGGGCGCGATGCCAGCGCGCGTGCGATCGCGACCCGCTGCTGCTGTCCGCCGGACAGCTGGTGCGGACGGTGGGTCAGGCGATTGCCGAGTCCGAGCATCTCGACGAGCCGGTCGATCCACGCGGATTCCTGCTGGGAGGGCTTGTGCCCACCCAGCAGGAACGGCAGCCGGATGTTCTCGGCGACGTCGAGCGTCGGGACCAGGTTGAACGACTGGAAGACGAACCCGAGTCGACGTCGGCGGAGTTCGGTGAGCTCCTTGTCGCCGAGCTGCGTGATGTCGGTGCCGTCGATGTGGATGCGCCCGCCAGAGACCGTGTCGAGCCCGGCTGCGACGTGCATGAGCGTCGACTTGCCGGAACCGGACGGGCCCATCACCGCGGTGAACTCGCCGGCGCCGATGTCGACGCTGACGTCGTCGAGCGCCGTGACCCGGCGTGCGGCGTCCCCGTAGTGCTTGGACACGTGGTCGAGGCGGATGATCGGTGCGTGGCTGGTGGTCATGCATCCACCTTGACGATCAGGAGGCTCGGTTCGCGTCGGTCCGTCGGCTCTTGTGGATCGTCCGCTCGGCTTCGTGTGCTGTGGACGGGTCATCCCACCGGATGACACGGGTCGGTGCCGAGCGCTCTGCGCAGCACCCGATCGTCAGTCCTTCGTGACGAGCCCGTGCTGATGCGCGAACACCACCAGGCGCACGCGGTCCCGCAGCTCCAGCTTCGTGAGCACCCGTGAGATGTGGGTCTTCACGGTCGCCTCGCTGACGAACTCGTGCTGGGCGATCTCGCTGTTGCTGAAGCCCCTGGCGGCCAGGTCGAAGATCTCCCGCTCCCGCGGCGTCAGCTCGGCGAACGCAGCCGGGACGTTCGCTGCCTGCTCCTGGGCGTCGTCGTACCGGCGGAGGAGTTCACGGGTCGCCGAGGCCGCGAACACGGCCGTCCCCGCGTGCACCGTCCGGATCGCCGCGAGCAGGAACTCCGGATCGGCGTCCTTCAGCACGAACCCGCTCGCCCCGGCACGGATCGCCTTCGCCGCGGCTTCGTCGAAGTCGAACGTCGTGAGCACCAGGACCTTTGCGCCGTCCGTCCCGCCGTCCTCGACGATCTTCGCGGTCGCCGTGATCCCGTCCATGACCGGCATCCTGACGTCCATGAGCACCACGTCCGGGCGTCCCGTGCGGACGAGTTCGACACCGCCGGCGCCGTCGCCCGCCTCTCCCACGAACAGGAGGTCCGGCTGCGAGTCGACGAGCATCCGGATCCCGGTGCGGAACAGGGCCTGGTCGTCGACGAGCGCGACGCGGATCGGGGTGTCGGTCATCGTCGTGTCTGCTCCTGGTCGGTGGTGTGGTCCGTCGGCTGCCTCGTCGTGACGAGCCCCCGCGGCATCTGCCCGCTCGCGGGGTGCGCGGGCATCCGGACCGCGACGGCGAAGTCGTCGCCGCGGGGGCCGGCGGTCATGCTGCCCCCGGACATCGTGGCACGCTCCCGCATCCCGACGAGCCCGTGCCCGGTTCCCGGCCCCGCGTGCCCGTGGTCAGCACGGCGGTTGACGACGTCGATCTCGACGGTGTCCGGACGGTACGTCAGGGTGGCCTGCACCGGGGTGCCGTGCTCCCCGTGCTTGTACGCGTTCGTCAGGCTCTCCTGGACGATGCGGTAGACGGCGAGCTGCGTGGTGGTCGGGAGGGTGGTCGAATCGCCGTTGCGCTCCACGCGGACGTCGAGCCCGATGGCGCGCATCTCCGTCACGAGGAGCTCGATGTCGTCGATGTCCGGGGTCGGCGCGGTGCCCTGCTCGTGGCGGAGCGCGCCGAGCAGCTCCCGCACGTCGCCGAGCGCCCGCCTGGCGGTCCCGGAGATCGTGCTGAGTGCCTGGTCGGCGACGGCTGGGTCGGCCTTCAACGCGTACCGGGCACCGTCCGCCTGCGCGATGACGACTGCGAGGGAGTGCGCCACGATGTCGTGCATGTCGCGTGCGATCCGCACCCGCTCCTGCTCGACCGCGACCGCACGGTCCGCCCGGGCCGCGTCGCGTTCGGCGAGGAGCAGGGCCTCACGACTCATCCGCGCGGCCCGACGGGTCCGCACGACGACGCCCGCGAGCCACGGCAGCAGGAGCAGCGCCAGGATGACCACGAAGTACGCGATCGTGACCTGCATCGACTCCCGCGCCGGTGTCGTCGCAGTGTCGATGGTCAATCGCTGGGCGTAGTCCTTCGCGCCGACGTACACCGCGGCCGTGATCGCGCCGCCGATCGCCGAGACGAGTCCCGCCAAGCGGACGCGTCGGCTGCCGTACGCGCTCGTCGTGTAGACGATCGCGGCGATGAACGCATCGGCACCGTCCGGGTTCTGCCCGGTCACCATCTGGAAGACCGCGGTGACCCACGCGACGGTCAGCGCGAGGCCCGGCGAGAGCCGCCTGAGCGCGAGCGCCACGGTCAGGCCGAGCACGGTCAGGTACGCGAGCGGCCCGTCGATCCCCCGAGTCGACGTGACCGCGACGAGCACGCCGAGGACGCCGGCGACCACGAGGTCCACGACGATCTGGGCGCGCAGCATGGGACGGAACACCCGTCCACGGTACGGCTGCGCGCCGTCGTGCGCGTCAATCCACGGAATGACCCGCGTCAGAACCCGAGTCGACCGAGCTGCTTCGGATCGCGCTGCCACTCCTTCGCGACCTTCACGCGGATGTTCAGGTAGACGTGCCGTCCACCGAGCAGCGACTCGATCTCGGCACGAGCCCGTGAACCGACGTCCTTCAGCCGTTCGCCCTTGTGCCCGATCACGATCGACTTCTGGCTGTCACGCTCGACGAACAGGTTCGCGAAGATGCGCAGCGGTCCGTTCGGGTCGTCGTCGGGGTCCGGCTCGACCATGTCCTCGATCAACACCGCGAGCGAGTGCGGGAGCTCGTCACGGACGCCCTCGAGCGCGGCCTCGCGGATGAGCTCCGCGATGCGGTCCTCGCTCGTCTCCTCGGTGACGGCCTCGGCGTCGTAGAGCGCCGGCGACTCGGGCAGCAGCTTGGTGATCTCGCCGAGCAGGGCCTCCAGCTGGGTGCCCTCGGTCCCCGACGTCGGGACGATCGCGTCCCACTCGCGGAGCTGCGAGACCGCGATGAGCTGCTCGGCGATCTTCTCCTTGCCCGCACGGTCAACCTTCGTCACGATCGCGATCTTCTTCGCACGGGGGAAGTGGTCGAGCGTCTCGTTGATGAACTTGTCGCCGGGCCCGATCGGCTCGTTCGCCGGCACGCAGAACCCGATGACGTCGACGTCGGCGAGCGTGGACTGCACCAGGTCGTTCAGTCGTTCGCCGAGCAGCGTCCGGGGGCGGTGCACACCCGGCGTGTCGACGATGATGACCTGCCCGTCGGGTCGGTGCACGATGCCGCGGATCGCCCGCCGCGTCGTCTGGGGCTTGGACGAGGTGATCGCGACCTTCTGCCCGACGAGGGCGTTGGTCAGCGTCGACTTGCCGACGTTCGGTCGTCCGACGAACGAGACGAAACCGGCTCGGAAGGTGGGGGTGCTGTCGGTGTCGCTCATGCTGAGGTGGATCCCGTCGTGGTCGGTGCGGTGCCGTCGAACGCCTGCTCCGCGCCGGCGAGGGCGTCGGTGCGTTCGGCGAGCACGGAGATGAGGTGGCGGCGCTTGCCCTCGACGCGATCCGCCGTCAGCACGACGCCGGACACGGTCACGGACTCGCCGGCGGTCGCCAGGTGACCGAGCTCCTTGGTGAGCAGGCCGCCGGCGGTGTCGACGTCGTCGTCGTCGAGGTCGACGCCGAACAGGTCGCCGAGGTCGTCGATCGGCATCCGCGCCGAGATCCGCCAGACGCCGTCGGAGACCTCGACGCGGTCGATCACGGTGCGGTCGTACTCGTCGGAGATGTCACCGACGAGCTCCTCGATGAGGTCCTCCATCGTCACGAGCCCGGCGACGCCGCCGTACTCGTCGACGACGAGGACCAGGTGGTTCTTCGCGGCCTGCATGTGCCGCAGTGTCTCGTCGGCGTGCTTCGACTCAGGGACGAACTCGGCTGCCCGGAGCAACGACGTCACGACCCGGCCGCCGGCGCTCTCGTTCTCGTACAGGGCGCGCGCCAGGTCGCGGAGGTAGACGACGCCGAGGACGTCGTCGCTGTCCCGGCCGGTCACGGGCATGCGGGACACCCCGGCGGCGAGGAACTCCTCCATCACCGTCGACACGGTGTCCGCCGCGTCCGCCGTCACCATGTCGGTCCTCGGCACCATGACCTCGCGCACGAGCGTGTCGCTGAACTCGAACACCGAGTGGATCAGCTCGCGGTCGTCCGCTTCGAGCACGTTGCTCTCGGTGGCCTCGTCCACGAGCGACAGGAGCTGCTCCTCGCTCGAGACGCTCGACGTGCTGCCGTTCCGGCCGGGTGTGACACGGTCGCCGATGAGCACGAGCAGCCCGGCGAGGGGGCCGAGGACGATGCGCACCGCGTGCACGAGCCCACCGGTGACCCCGATGAGCCGGTCCGCGTGGGCTCGGCCGACGCTGCGGGGGCTCGACCCCACGAGGACGAAGGACACGGCGGTCATGATCGCCGCGGAGACGATCAGCGCGAGCCACCACGTGTCGAGGACCGAGAACAGCGCGATGGTGACGAGCACGGCGGCTGCCGTCTCGGCGAGCACCCGGAAGAAGTTCAGCGCGTTGACGTGGGCGCCGACGTCGTCCCCGATCGCCTCGATGGCACGGCGGCGCTTGCTGTTCCTGGCGATGTCGTCCAGATCAGCACGGGAGAGCACCCCGAGCGCGGCGTCGGACGCGGCGAGCAGGCCGCCGAGGACGACGAGCACGAACGCCACCGCGAGCAGGACGGCGACGAGCAGCACTGCGGTCACCGCCCCCGGCGCTGCGCGGCGAAGGCGGTCAGGATCTCCCCCTGCAGCCCGAACATCTCGGCCTTCTCCTCCGGCTCCGCGTGGTCGAAGCCGAGCAGGTGCAGGATCCCGTGACACGTCAGGAGCAGGAGCTCGTCGGTCGTGGAGTGCCCGGCGGTCTTCGCCTGCGACTCGGCGACCTGCGGGCAGAGCACGATGTCGCCGAGCAGTCCTGCGGGTGTCGGGTCGTCCTCGGTGCCGGGGCGGAGCTCGTCCATCGGGAAGCTCAGCACGTCGGTCGGCCCCGGTTCGTCCATCCACCGGACGTGCAGCTGCTCCATCGCCCCCTCGTCGACGAGCACGATGGCGAGCTCCGCGTCGGCGTGGACGTGCAGCGCGTCGAGCGCGAAGGCCGCGAGACGCTGGACCGCGTCGTCGTCGATCTGCACACCGGACTCGTTGTTGAGCTCGATGCTCACCGGGTTCCTCCTCGAGGATCGTTCTGGGGGTAGGGGCTGGTCTGGCGGTCCTGCGGGACCCGGCCACGGCGCTCGGCGCGGTTCGCACCGGCCGGGTTCCCTGCCGGAGCCGTGCCACGGCCTCCCGGTCGGTGCCCGGCCTGCTCAGCGAGCCGCTGCTCGTCGTAGACGGTGTAGGCATCCACGATGCGGCCGACGAGCGTGTGCCGGACCACGTCCTCACTGCCGAGCCGGGCGAAGTGGATGTCCTGCACCTCGGAGAGGATCTGCGTGACGAGCCGGAGCCCCGACACGTTGCCCGGCAGGTCAACCTGGGTGATGTCGCCGGTGACGACCATCTTCGAGCCGAAGCCCAGACGCGTCAGGAACATCTTCATCTGCTCCGGCGTGGTGTTCTGCGCCTCGTCGAGCACGACGAACGAGTCGTTGAGCGTCCGCCCGCGCATGTACGCCAGCGGAGCGACCTCGACCGTGCCGGCCGCGAGCAGCTTCGGGACGAGCTCGGGGTCCATCATCTCGTTGAGCGCGTCGTAGAGCGGCCGCAGGTACGGGTCGATCTTGTCCGTCAGCGTGCCGGGGAGGAACCCGAGCCGCTCGCCCGCTTCGACCGCGGGGCGCGTGAGGATGATCCTGGTGACCTCGCGCCGCTGCAGGGCCTGCACGGCCTTCGCCATCGCCAGGTACGTCTTGCCGGTGCCGGCAGGGCCGATGCCGAACGTGATCGTGTTCTCGTCGATGGCGTCGACGTAGGCACGCTGGCCGTCCGTCTTCGGCCGCACGGACTTGCCGCGGCTCGACACGATCGGCGTGCCGAACACGTCGGACGGGCTGCGCTGCTCGTCGATGATGCGGGCCGAGGTCGGGATGTCGGCCTGCCCGAGGTCCTGACCACGCTTGACCATGCCCACGAGCTCGTCGACGAGCGCTCGGGCACGAGCGACGTCGCGCTCCGGCCCGGTCAGGGTCACCTCGTTGCCGCGGACCAGGACCCGGACACCCGGGTACTGGCGTTCCACGGTCTTGAGGAGCCGGTCCTGCGGGCCGAGCAGCTGCACCATGGCGATGCCGTCGACACTGAGTTCCGAGACGGCTTCGGTCTCGGCGGATGCGGTTTCGTCAGCTGGCAATGTTGCCTTCCTGCAGGTCGCCTGCGAGTACGTGCGCGTGCACGTGGAACACGGTCTGTCCGGCGGCTTCGCCGGTGTTGAAGACGAGTCGGAACTGGCCGCCGGCGCGCTCGTCGGCGATGCGCTGGGCGGTGGCGACCACGTGTGCGAGGAGATCGGGGTCCCCCGCGGCGAGTTCGGCCACGTTCGCGTACTCCTCGGTCTTGGGGATCACGAGCACGTGGACGGGCGCCTTCGGGGCGATGTCCTCGATCGCGATGACGCGGTCGTCCTCGGCGACGACGGTCGCGGGGATCTCGCGGTCGATGATCTTGGTGAAGACGCTGCTCATTGGTCCATCGTAGAACGCACCGGTCACCAGCGGCCGAGCCGGGACTGCAGCACGGCCAGCGCGGCGGGCCCAGCGGTGGACGTCCGGAGCACGGTGTCACCGAGCCGGACCCGGACGGCACCGGCAGCCGACAAGCGGTCGAGTTCCGACCCGTCGATGCCGCCTTCGGGGCCGACGACCAGCGAGATCGACGTGGCGTCGGCTGGCGGCTCCCACGTCGCGAGCCGCTCGGTGGCGGTCGGGTCGAGCACGAGGAGCACGACACCGGCCGACGACGCGGACGCCGCGAGCGCCGCGGTCGTCACCGGGTCGGACACCGACGGCACCCACGACCGGATCGCCTGCTTCGCCGCTTCGTGCGCGATCGCCTGCCAGCGGGCACGGCCCTTCGCGACCTTCGCGCCCTCCCAGCGGGAGACACTGCGTGCCGCGGACCACGGCACGACGTGGTCGACGCCGATCTCGGTCGCCGCCTGCACCGCCATCTCGTCCCGGCCACCCTTCGCGAGGGCCTGCACGAGCGTGAGCGACGGCACCGGGCGCGACGACACCAGGACGTCCGAGACCGTCAGCGACAACGAGTCGCGGCCGAGCGACGCGACCGCGCCGACGACGACCGTGCCCTGCCCGTCCGAGAGCCGCAGCGTCTCCCCGACCCGCACCCGCGACACCGTCACGGCGTGCCGGCCCTCGGCCCCGTCGAGTGTCACCGAGGCGCCGACGGCCACACCGTCGAGCGACTCCACCAGGTAGAGCGATGCCATCAGAAGTTGAAGAAGCGATCGCGGAGCTTGCCGAACATCCCCTGCTGGAACCGGGCGAGCTGCGGCGGCGACGCCTTGTGCGACTTCGCGAGCTGCTCGACGAGCTGACGCTCCTTGTGCGACAGCTTCGTCGGGGTGACGACCTGCACGCCGACCCGGAGGTCGCCGCGGCCGTTCCCGCGCAGCTTCGTGACGCCGCGGTCCTTGAGCACGAGCACGTCGGCGCTCTGCACGCCGGGACGGATCTCGAGCTCGACCGGGCCGTCGAGGCCGTCGATCGTCGCCGTGGTGCCGAGTACCGCGTCGGTCATCGAGACCTCGAGCGTGGCGAGGAGGTCGTCCCCGTCACGGCTGTAGACGTCGTGGTGCCGCACGCGGATCTCGAGGTAGAGGTCACCCGACGGGCCGCCGGCGGGGCCGACCTCGCCCTGGCCGGGCATCTGCAGGCGCAGACCGGAGTCGACACCGGCGGGCACGTCGACCGGGATGGTGCGACGGGCGCGGACGCGGCCCTGGCCCTGGCAGGTCGGGCACGGGTTCGGGATGACGGTGCCGTAGCCACGGCAGGTGCCGCACGGTGCGCTCGTCACGACGTTGCCGAGGAGCGACCGGACCTGGCGCTGGATGTGACCGGAGCCACCGCAGATGTCGCAGGTGCGCGGGCTCGTACCAGGAGCGCAGCAGGAACCGCCGCACGTCTCGCAGAGCACCGCCGTGTCCACCTCGACGTCCTTGTGCGTGCCGAAGACGACCTCGTCCAGGTCGACGTCGATGCGGAGCAGGGCGTCCTGTCCGCGTTCGGCACGGCTCCGGGGACCGGAACCCCGGCCGCCGCCCCCGCCGCCACCGAAGAAGGCGTCGAAGATGTCGCTGAAGCCGCCGGCCCCGCCGCCGAACGGGCTGTCGGCCTGCGGGCCGGCGTCGTACCGCCGTCGCTGCTCGGGGTCGCTCAGCACGTCGTACGCGTGCGTCACGTCCTTGAAGCGCTCGGCGGCGTCCGGGCTCGGGTTCACGTCCGGGTGGAGCTCGCGCGCGAGGCGTCGGTACGCCTTCTTGATGTCGGCGTCGGCCGCGTCGCGCGGGACACCGAGGACGTCGTAGTGGTCTGCCACGTATCCCTCAGTTGGTTTCGTCGGTCGTCTGGTCGGTTCGGCCTGGAGGCCGTGGTCACGTCACGCGGTCGGCCCGCGTCGCTGCTGCCGTCGGGCTGGCACGGTCGGTGTGCACTGCGGCGGTCGTCAATTCTCTCCGAGCAGTCTGGACAGGTACCGCGCGACCGCGCGGACCGCGGCCATGTTGGAGCCGTAGTCCATGCGGGTCGGTCCGAGGACGCCCAGTCGGGCGACCTCCCCGCCCGCGGCGACGTACCCGCCGGCGACGATGCTCGTCGCGTCGAGGCCGTACTCCGCGTTCTCGACGCCGATCCGTGCGGTGACGGACACGTCGTCGAGCTGCATCTCTCCGAACAACCGGAGGAGGGTCACTTGTTCCTCGATCGCTTCGAGCACCGGGAAGAGTCCGCCGGAGAAGTCCTGCTCGCTCTTCGCGAGGTTCGCGGCGCCCGCCATCACCAGGCGGTCCTGACGGTTGGCCGCGACCTGCTCGATCACCGTCGCGACGACGACGCCGGCGAGGGTCTGCGACTCCGGCCGGATCTGCGCGGGGATCTCCCGCAGCGCCGTCGGGACGTCGTGGAGCATGAGTCCGACGGTCGCCGCGTTGAGCACCGTGCGGAGTTCGACGAGCGCGGACTCGTCGAGCGCGACGTCGGTCTCGACGACGCGCTGCTCGACCCTGGCGGTGTCGGTGATGAGCACGACCATCAGCCGGGAGTCCCCCAGCCGGACGAGTTCGATGTGCTGCACCCGTGCCCGCACCATCGAGGGGTACTGGACGAGCGCGACCTGGTTCGTCAGCTGACTGAGCAGCCGGACGGTGCGGCCGAGGACGTCGTCGAGGTCGTTGGACGCCCCGAGGAAGGTCTCGATGGCGTGCCGCTGCGCACTGGAGAGTGGACGGGCGGCGGCGAGGTGGTCCACGAACACGCGGTACCCCTTGTCCGTGGGCACCCGGCCGGACGACGTGTGCGGCGCGATGATCAGCTGCTCGTCCTCGAGCAGGGCCATGTCGTTGCGGATCGTCGCGGCACTGACCCCGAAGGCGTGGCGCTCCACGATCGTCTTCGACCCGACGGGCTCGCGTGAGGCGACGTAGTCGCGCACGATGGCCTTGAGGACCTCGAGGGAGCGTTCGCTGACCAACCCAGATCCCTTCCGTTCGTGCTGGCACTCGGACGTGTCGAGTGCTGATCCTACGCCCGCGCACCGACGTCCCGACACTTCTCCACATCGGATCGCTACGCTTCCGGCATGACCTACGGACAGCAGCCGGGCAACGGACAGCCGGGCGGACCCTGGGGCCAGCAGCCCGGCGGACCGCAGGGCCCCGGCCCCTACTACCAGCCGCCGCAGCCGATGACGCCGGAGGACCAGCGTCTCTGGGCCACACTCACGCACGTCGGCCAGATCTTCTTCAGCTTCATCGCACCGCTCGTGGCGTACTTCGTGCTGCGCGACCGGGGTCAGTTCGTCCGCGAGCACACCCGCGTCGCGCTGAACTTCTCGATCACCATGGCGATCGCGGACGTGGTCGGCGTGATCACCAGCTGGCTCGGCATCGGCATCCTGATCATCCTCGCGGTCCGCGTCCTGACGATCGTGTTCGGCATCATGGCCGCAGTCGCCGCAAACCAGGGCCGCTTCTACCGCTACCCACTGTCGATCGAGTTCCTCAAGCAGTGACGCGCCAGGGCTGGTGACGCGCCAGGGCTAGTCGAGCAGCTCCCGGACCACGGCGTCCGCGAGCAGGCGGCCCCGCAGCGTCAGGTCGAGGTGACCCGGCGTGCCGGCCATGCCCTCGCCGCCTGTCTGCCCCAGGGCACTGCGGCCGTCCACGAGGCCCCGTGCGATGAGCCCCGCGACCCGGCCACGAGCCTCCTGGCGGAGCTCGGACGTCCGGAGCTCGCCACGGACGCGCGTGGCGAGCAGCACGCGCTCGACGTACCTCGTCTCGTCGTCCAGGGTCTCGCGCCCGGCGGCCGGCGACTCGTCGGCGAGCACCCGGTTCGCGTACGCGGCCGGGTGCTTGACGTTCCACCAGCGCGTGCCGGCGACGCTCGAGTGCGCGCCCGGGCCGACACCCCACCAGTCGTGGCCCTTCCAGTACGACAGGTTGTGCCGGCTGGCGTGCTCGTCGCCCTTCGCCCAGTTCGAGACCTCGTACCAGCCGTACCCGGCATCGCCGAGGACCTGGTCCGCGAGCTCGTACATGTCCGCGGCGACGTCGTCGTCCGGTGCCGGCAGCTCGCCGCGCTTGACCGCGCGGCCCATGGCGGTGCCGTCCTCGACGATGAGCGAGTACGCCGACACGTGGTCGGGCTCGCACGCGATCGCCGCGTCGAGCGAGGTGCGCCAGTCGTCGAGGGACTCCCCTGGCGTCGAGTAGATGAGGTCGAGCGAGACGTCGAGTCCCAGCTGCTTCGCGAGGTCGACGACGAGCGGCACGCGTTCCGGGTCGTGGGTGCGGTCGAGCGTGGCGAGCACGTGCGGCACCGCGGACTGCATGCCGAAGCTCATCCGGTTGAACCCGCCGGCGCGGAGCGTCTCGAGCGAATCCGCGTCGACCGAGTCCGGGTTCGCCTCGGTGGTGACCTCGGCACCGGGGAGGATCCCCCACGTGTCGTCGATCGCGCGGAGGACCATCGCGAGGTCGCTCGCCGGCAGCATCGTCGGCGTCCCACCGCCGAAGAAGACCGTCGAGACCGGCCGCCGCGGCACGCCGGAACGGTCGAGCACCTGCGCGGCCCACTGGATCTCGCGGACGGCGTGTCCGGCGTAGTCGTCACGACGGACGCCGCGGAGCTCGGAGGCCGTGTACGTGTTGAAGTCGCAGTACCCGCAGCGGACGCGGCAGAACGGCACGTGGACGTAGACGCCGAACGGCACGTCGCCCGCGCCGGGCCCGGGGGTGATCAGGCCGTCCACGGGAGCCGGGTCGGCGATCGGCAGAGCACTCGGCATGGAGTCCATTGTCCGTCATGATGGAGTCATGGAGCACCACCCCGTCCCGACCACGGTGCTGTGGGACATCGACGGCACCCTCGTCCGCAACGCGACGTCGCCGGGCAACCTCTACCACCTGGCCCTCGAGCGTGCGATCGGACGCGACCTCCCCCAGCTCGTCGGGCACCAGCACGGCCGCACCGACGCCGGCATCATCGCGGAGCACGTCCGCGCACACGACCTCGACGACGGGGTCATCCCGACCGTCAGCAGCCACCTCCGCGACCTGTCCGAGGAACGGCACCGCGCCGGCGACCACCGGACGCCAGCACCCGGTGCCACCGCGTTGGTCGCGCGCTTTGCCGAGATCGGCTGGCGCAACGGCCTGCTGACCGGCAACTCCGCCTACCGGGCCCGCGTGAAGCTGCTCGGCGCCGGGTTCGACGTCGACGCGTTCGACTGGGAGCACTCGTACTTCGGCGACGAGGAGGTCGAGCGGGCTGGCGTCACCGCCCTCGCTGCCACCGCGCTCGCCGGCACCCGCGCGGTCATCGTCGGCGACACACCCAGGGACGGCGAGGCGGCCGACGCGGTCGGCATCCCGTTCCTCGCCGTCGCGACCGGGGTCTACGACGTGGACGAGCTGCGGCACACGAATGCCGTCGCGATCGCACGCGACTGCGTCACGGACGCCGCCCTGATCGAGGACGCGATCGCGGCGCTGCCGCCGCTCCGGCCGGTCGACGAGGACTAGTCGCCGCGGAGCGCCTCGAGGTACTTCTCGGCCATCACGCGCTGCTGCCGTCGCAGGAGCGGCGCGACGAACTGCCACTTGCGACTCGCCGGCTGCGAGAACTGGCGGACCTGCAGCCACACCGAGCCGTCGGCGGTGCGTTCCACCACGAACGACTCCTCACCGGAGAGCGGGTGCCCCTCGAGCGTGCCGTAGGCGAACCCCTTGCGGTCGGGCTCGTCGATCACGGACACGACCCGCACCGGCGCCTGCACCGTCCGCCCGAACGCGTGCATCGTCAGCACGGCGGAGGTCCCCGCGGTGACGAGCGGCGTGCCGTCCGGCGCGAACTTCTCGACGCGCGGCGTCCCGATCGACGCGGGCGCGATCGGCACCCCCTGTTCGTCGAACGTCACCGGGTTGTAGCGGACCTCGTCGTCGTCCGGCGCTTCCTCCACGTGGACGCGGATGCCGCTGCGCTCCTGGATCTGCCACGTCAGCGCCTGCGTCACCGCGGTCTCGAACCGCTGCTCGCCGTGGCCGATCCGCGAGCGCGACTCCGCCGGGACGAATCCCTCCGGCGGGTAGGTCATGAGGTCCGGCGCCTGCGTCGCACCGACCGCTCCGTAGGTCAGGGCGGTCAGGTACCCTCCGCGGCTGCTCATGCGGCCATCGTACTGGGGCGCGGAGCACGGATCGAACCGACCGGGGCTCACCTCGAGCGGGTCGCCGTCCGCTTTCCGCGCGCCCCGAACTGGAGGCCGTGGTCGCCCCCGCCCCGCCCCTATCGTTGGCGCGTGCCCACGCCCGAACCCACCCGCCGCCGGTCCGTCGACCGCCGGGTCCTCGTCCTCGCCATCGCGACGCTCGTCGCGTTCGCGATCGCAGCCGCCGCACGGGTCACCGTCGACCAGGCCGTCGCCGGGTACGGCGTGCCGTCGCGCTACTCGACCGAGGCGGCGAGCGGCTGGACCACGTTCGACACCGTCGACGTCGTCGCCGGCATCGGGGCATCGGCGGCCGGCGCCGGCGTGCTGCTGTTCGGCGCGACGCTCGTCACCGCGGTGCGACGCCACCACCACCGTCGGCTCCCGCTCCTGCTCGGCGGGACCACCGTCCTGTTGGCGCTCGGCGCCGTCGTGGCCGCGGTGGTGGCGACGTCCGCGACCGACTTCGCCACGGTGTCGGAGGCGACCATCGTGCGGACCGCGCTGGCGGGACTGGCGGCTGCGAGCCTCCCGGCCGTTGTACTGACCGCGTTGCGGACACGCGCCCGCCCCTGAGTCCGCGCTACTTCTTCTTCTCTTCGACGTCTCCGGAGAGCGCCGCGATGAAGGCTTCCTGCGGGACCTCGACCCGGCCGATCGTCTTCATGCGCTTCTTGCCCTCCTTCTGCTTCTCGAGGAGCTTGCGCTTGCGGCTGATGTCACCGCCGTAGCACTTCGCGAGGACGTCCTTCCGCATCGCGCGGATGCTCTCGCGCGCGATGATGCGGGCGCCGATCGCGGCCTGGATCGGGACCTCGAACTGCTGGCGCGGGATGAGCTTGCGGAGCCGCTCTGTCATGAGCGTGCCGTAGGCATACGCCTTGTCGCGGTGCACGATCGCGCTGAACGCGTCGACCTGGTCGCCCTGCAGCAGGATGTCGACCTTCACGAGGTCGGCCGCCTGGTCGCCGGTGGGCTCGTAGTCGAGGCTGGCGTAGCCCTGCGTCTTGCTCTTCAGCTGGTCGAAGAAGTCGAAGACGATCTCGCCGAGCGGGATCTGGTAGCGGATCTCGACGCGGTCCTCGCCGAGGTACTCCATGCCGAGCAGGGAGCCGCGGCGCTGCTGGCAGAGCTCCATGATCGCGCCGACGTAGTCCTTCGGCGCGAGGATCGCGGCGCGGACCATCGGCTCGCGGACCTCGACGATGCGGCCGGTCGGGAACTCCGACGGGTTCGTCACCTGGACCGTGGTGTTGTCCTCGGTCGTCACGTCGTAGATCACGCTGGGCGCGGTCGTGATGAGGTCGAGGCCGAACTCACGGCTGAGTCGCTCGGTGATGATCTCGAGGTGCAGCAGGCCGAGGAAGCCGCAGCGGAAGCCGAAGCCGAGCGCCACGGACGTCTCGGGCTCGTAGACCAGCGCCGCGTCGGACAGCTTGAGCTTGTCGAGCGCGTCGCGGAGGTCCGGGTAGTCCGAGCCGTCGATCGGGTAGAGGCCCGAGAACACCATCGGCTTCGGGTCGGTGTAGCCGGGCAGGGCGTCCGTGGCGGGCCGCTGCGCGCTCGTGACGGTGTCGCCGACCTTGGACTGCCGGACGTCCTTGACGCCCGTGATGAGGTAGCCGACCTCGCCGACGCCCAGGCCCTTGGTCGGCTTCGGCTCGGGGCTCGACACCCCGATCTCGAGGATCTCGTGCGTCGACTTGGTCGACATCATCTGGACCTTCTCGCGCGGGGCGATCGATCCGTCGATCATGCGGACGTAGGTCACGACGCCGCGGTAGCTGTCGTAGACCGAGTCGAAGATCATCGCGCGAGCAGGGGCCTCGGCGTCACCGACGGGGTTCGGCACGGTGCGCACGACGCGGTCGAGGAGCTCCGGGACGCCGACGCCCGTCTTGCCGGAGACGCGGAGGACGTCCTCCGGCTTGCCGCCGATGAGCTGCGCGAGCTCGGCCGCGTACTTGTCCGGATCGGCAGCGGGGAGGTCGATCTTGTTGAGGACCGGGATGATCTCGAGGTCGTTCTCGAGCGCCAGGTACAGGTTCGCGAGCGTCTGGGCCTCGATGCCCTGCGCCGCGTCGACGAGCAGGATCGCTCCTTCACATGCGGCGAGGGAGCGGGAGACCTCGTACGAGAAGTCGACGTGGCCGGGCGTGTCGATCATGTTCAGCGCGAACGTCGTGCCGTCGAGCTCCCACGGCATGCGGACCGCCTGCGACTTGATCGTGATGCCGCGCTCGCGCTCGATGTCCATGCGGTCGAGGTACTGCGCACGCATCGCACGGTCCTCGACGATGCCGGTGATCTGCAGCATGCGGTCGGCCAGCGTGGACTTGCCGTGGTCGATGTGCGCGATGATGCAGAAGTTGCGGATCGCCTCGGCCGGAGTCGCGGCGGGCTCGAGCGGAGCGGATGCTTGTGGGCTCACGGTTCCTCAGGTGGGTCGGACGGTCGAACGATTGTCCCACGGTTGTGCGTGCTCGGCGTCCGGGGCGGGCAAGGCACCGAGACCGTGGCGCAGGTCCTCCGGCGTCGCGGCGAGGCACACGCGGATCCAGCCCTCGCCCGTGCGGCCGAACGCGCTCCCGGGTGCGACGGCGATCTTCTCGCGCTGCAGGAGTCCGAGCGCCCACTCCGCGACGTCCCCGTCGGCGGCGTGCGACATGTCGATCCACAGGTAGAACGCCCCCTTCGGGTCGTTGTACCTGATGCCGGCGGCGTCGAGCACCTCGGTCGCGACCTCGAGGTTGGCGCGGTAGTGCTCGCGGGCGTCACGGACCGCGGAGTGGTCCCCGACGATCGCCGCGAGAGCCGCGTACTGGTCGGGCTCCGCGACGCAGCTGATCATCGCCTCCTGGGTCGTCCGCATGGTCGCGCCGAGCCCCTTCGGCGTCACGAGGTACCCGACGCGGACGCCCGTCATCGCGTAGGTCTTGCTCAGCGAGAACGCGGTGAACACCCGGTCGTCCTCGTCGAGCGCCGCGAGGCTCACGTGCCGCGTGTCGTAGGTGAAGTACTCGTAGACCTCGTCGCTGATCACCCAGAGGTCGTGCCGCTTCGCCAGGGCCAGGATGCTCCGGAGGGTCTCCTCGCCGAACACCGACCCGAGCGGGTTCGACGGTGAGTTCACCACGATCGCCCTGGTGCGCTCGGTGATGCTCGCCTCGAGTGCGTCGAGGTCGGGCTCGAAGCCGTGCTGCGGCTCGAGCCGGTACGGCACCGGGGTCGCACCGAGGATGTGCGCGTTCATCGTGAACGTCGTGTAGCCGGGATCCGGCACCAGGAGCTCGTCGCCGGGGCTCAGCACCAGGGTCATCGCCTGGAACAGTGCCTGCGTCGCGCCGATCGTCATCCAGATCTGCTCGAGGTCCACCTCGATGCGGTTCTCACGCAGCAGCTTCTGCTGGATCGCCTGGCGCAGCGGCAGGATGCCGCCGTTCGGGGTGTAGTCCGTCCGGTCCTCGGTCCACGCCCGCTTCGCCGCGTCCCCGATGTGTGCAGCGACCGGGACGTCGGGCTCCCCCACGACGAGCATGGTGACGTCCTCGCCACTCTGCTGCAGCAGGGCGGCCTGCTCGAAGACCCGGCGGATGCCGGAGGGCGGGACGGTGTCGATCCGGGGTGCGAGGGACGGCATGTCCGTCACGGTAACGGAGCCGTGTTTCCGCGCGGTGACACGGGTCGTGCGCGTTGAACCGGATGCGCCGTCCTGGTAGTGTTGCTTGCTGGCTTGCGCGTTCCCCGCCCACGGGTGGAACGCGAGACGACCAAGGGCCCCTCTACCCAGCGGTCGCATTCACCCGTACGAGACGAAGCAGGAGCACCACGCATGGCGAACATCAAGTCGCAGATGAAGCGCATCAAGACCAACCTCAAGGCCACCGAGCGCAACAAGGCCTACAAGTCCGAGCTGAAGACGTTCATCCGTCACACCAACGAGGCGATCGTCGCCGGCGACAAGGAGAAGGCCACCGCCGCTCTCGCCGTCGCGTCGAAGAAGCTCGACAAGGCCGTGAGCAAGGGCGTCATCCACAAGAACCAGGCCGCGAACCGCAAGTCGGCCATCGCGAAGAAGGTCGCTGCGCTCTGAGCGTCTGACCCCCTCGAAGGCCCCGCACCGTTCCGGTGCGGGGCCTTCGTCGTTGTGGGGACGGGTCCGGGGGTTGGTGGTCCGGGGCGCGGCGCGCTTCGCTTTCGCACAACCGAAAGCAAGTCGCACCGGTGATCGCCGTGGCGCGTCGTGCTCTTGGTTGTGCAGACACCAGGGCGAGGCTCGGGCGGCGCGGACGGACGGGAGGCTCGGGTCGGGTCAGCGGGGTTCGCCGCGACGGGCGATGGTGCGGACCATGACCTCGAGCGCGTAGTGAGCGTCTCGAGAGCCACCCTTCACCGCGGTGTCTGCCTCGGCGATGCTGATGATCGCGTTCGCGAGCCCGGCCTCGCTCCACCCGGCGACGTCGCGCTGCGCGCGCTGGACCTGCCACGGCGCCATGCCGAGCGCGGACGCCGCCTGGCCGCTCGAGCCCCGGTAGGCGCTGACCTTCGCCATCGTGCGGATCTTGCTCGCGAACGCGGCGACGATCGGCACGGGTGCTTCGCCGGTCGACAGCGCGTGCCGCAGCTCGACGATGGCGGGTGCCGATCGACCCGCGAGCGCGATGTCGGCGACCTTGAACGCATTGGTCTCGACGCGACCGCCGTAGTACTTGTCGACGACCTTGTCCGTGATCTCCTGCGCTTCGTCGGCGAGGAGCTGCCGGCACGCGGCCGCGAGCTCGGCGAGGTCGTCCGCGAACGCCGCCACGAGGGTACGGACCGCGGACGGTGCGATCTTCCGACGTGCGGCGCGGAACTCGGCGTTCACGAAGTCGATGCGGTCGGTCTCACGCTTGAGTTCGTCGCACTGGACCTCGATCCCGCCGCCCGATCCGCCGCGGATCGCGTCGAGGAGCTTCTTGCCGCGGACTCCCCCGCCGTGCCGCAGCACGAGGGTGACGTCGTCCGCCGGCGCGCCGAGGTACGAGATGGTCTCGGTGATGAAGGCGTCCGTGCACTTCTCGACGTTGGTGACCCGGACCAGGCGCGGCTCACCGAAGAGGGACGGACTGGCGAGCGTCGCGAGCAGCCCGGGTGCGTACTGGTCGGCTTCGAGGTCATGGACCTCGAGCGCGGGGTCTTCGCCGACCAAGAGGTCGCGCAACATCCCGGTCGCCCGCTCGGCGAGGAACGTCTCCGGCCCGGTCACGAGGACGACGGGCGCCGGACGGATGCCGGACCACGGGACCTGGTCGATCTTCGCGGCGGCGCGCGCGGGCTTCTTGGCGGGCATGCGTTCCTTCCGATGGTGCGGGTCCGAGTCTACGGGCCACCGCCGACCCTTCCGGTGCCCGTCCCGCGGGCGTCTGCCCCGGGGACGCCCGCTCCGTCCACACCTCCGGCCCGTCCGCTCCCCCACGTGCGACCACCGTGCCCTGCCGATCCGTCCGGAACACGGTCGTCCCGGATGCGGCGAGCATCTCGAGCGCCCGCGCGGTCGGGTGTCCGTACGAGTTGTCCGCACCGACGCCGATCAGTCCGACCGGTGCCGCAAGTTGCCGGTAGAGCAGCGGGTCCTGGTCCGAGGAGCCGTGGTGCGACACCTTCACCGCGTCGACCTTCCCGAGCGGTACCCCGCCGCGGAGCCGTCGCTGGGCGATCCGGTCGAGATCCCCGAGTAGCACCGCGGACAAGCACGACCCGCATGACTCCGGTGCGTCCACCGCGAGCACGATGCTCGCGTCGTTGCCAACGGCACGATCACCTGCTGGCGGCCAGAGCACGCGCCAGGTGACCTCGCCGATGGTCCCAGCGGTCCGGTCGTCGGCTCGGCGGACGTCTGCTCCGGCACCGGCGAGCGCCCGGACGACGGCTGCGTCCGCCGGGCGACCGATCGGACCGGTGAGCACCACGTCGACATCGGCAGCGACCTCGTCCACCGCACCGACGTGGTCCCGGTCGAAATGGGTCAGCACCAGGAGGTCGAGCCGGCCGACCCCGAGCAGGTCGAGGCACGCGCGGAGGCGTTCCCGGTCGTCTCCGGTGTCGACGAGCGCCGTGCTCGCCCCGCTGCGGAGGAGCACCGCGTCCCCCTGCCCCACGTCGCACATCGCGATCGCCCAGTCGGCGGGTACCCCCACGCGGACGACCACGAGCGGGACGATCACGGTACCGGCGCCGATCACCGTGACCGTCGCCGCCGCCACGAGGAAGCGCAGCCGTGCCACCGCGGGCCCGAGCACCGCGCCGACGAGTGCTCCGGACACCAGCACGGCCGCACCCACGCCGACGAGTCCGGCCGGCCACGGCACCGACGCCGCGGGGAGCGCCGCGGCACCGTGCGCGATCGCGCCGATCGCCGATGCGGGCAGCCATGCGACGGCCGCGACGACCGATGCCCCCGCGGGCCAGACGGAAGCGATCAGGCAGGCGAGGAGCCCGACGACGGTGACGACCGGTGCGAACGGCTCGGCGAGGAGGTTCGCTGGCACCGCGTACGTCGGGAGCGCTGCGGACAGCGGGATCGTCAACGGCCAGCACGCCATCTGCGCCGAGACGGGGACCGCGATCGCTGCAGCAACCGGCGTCCAACACCACCGCGTGAGGAGCGCGGTCAACGGTGGCCCGAGCACCACGATCCCGCTCGTCGCGAGCACGGACAGCCCGAACGCGAAGGAGCGGGCGAACCACGGATCGACGACCAGCATGCCGATGACCGCGAGCGCGATGAGCGGAACGCCTCGGACCGGACGCCCGGACAGGTGCACGACGAGTACGACGATCGCCATCACGGTCGCGCGCAGGATCGACGGATCAGGACGGACCAGCACCACGAACCCGACCAAGAGCGTGATCGCCACGGCGGCGCGGACCTCACGCCCGAGTCCGAGCGCACGGCCGACCAGGACGACCACCGCGACGATGACGGCGCAGTTCGACCCGGACACGGCCGTCAGGTGGGTCAGCGCACTCGTCTCCATCGCGGTCTCGGTCGCGGGGTCGAGCCCGCTGCGGTCCCCGATCGCGAGTCCTCGGAGCAGCGAGCCCCCGGGCTCGGGCAACGCAGCGGTCACGTCGGCGAAGGCGCTGCGGGCCCGGTCGGTCGCGGCGAGGAAGCCCGACGGTGCTTCGGTGTCGACGGCACCGCGGACGAACAGCACGGACACCGTCGCAGCTCCGGGTTTGTCCGGTTCGACCACCGCCATCGCCGACAGCCGCGTCCCGGCCGGCAGCGCTCGGTCGAC
The DNA here is from genome assembly GCF_049341845.1 of Curtobacterium guangdongense. Taxonomy (NCBI): domain Bacteria; kingdom Bacillati; phylum Actinomycetota; class Actinomycetes; order Micrococcales; family Microbacteriaceae; genus Curtobacterium; species Curtobacterium guangdongense. The sequence continues at coordinate 97,584 of NZ_JBMPIT010000008.1, read as the reverse complement.
ACCGGCGAGCCGGTCGGGCACCACCCGCACCGGAACGTCGACCGCGGTCCCGTCGACCGCGGACAGCGTGCCGACGACCGAACGGTCACCGGCGGCGAGGTCACGGTCCAGGACCACGTCGACCCGTACGGGTGCATGGCCCACGTCGTCGAGGACAGCAGGCGTGCGTACGACGTCCCCCACGGCTACCGCCACCCCGATCAGGCCGACCACGACGGCAGACGTGAAGACCACCGTCACGACGGCCCGGACGACCTCTGACGCGCGTGGCCAGCGCAGGAGGACGACCCTGGCGACGACGATCGCGCTCGAGCCCAGCACGACGGACCACGCCAGGTCCGGTCTGCCGACGAGCACCGCCGCGATTACCCAGCCGATCGCCACCGGGACCGCGGCCCGGAGGTCCGTCCGGTCGGCCGCGGGGTTCACACCCGCACCCGGTCGCGCAGCTCGGCCAACCGCGCGTCCCCGATCCCGCTGACGTCGAGCAGGTCGTCGACGCTCGCGAACCGACCGTGCTCGTCGCGCCACGCCAGGATGCGCCCCGCGAGGGCCGGTCCGATACCGGGAAGTGTCTCGAGTGCCGCCTGGTCCGCGGTGTTCAGGTCGACCACGTCGCCGACGCCAGCCACACCAGCACCACCGCCACCGCTCCCGCCCGGACCGGTGCCACTCGCGGCCCCCGCGCCGCCACCCGCACTGCCGTCAAGCGCCTGCGGCACCTCGACCTCGCCGACCCGCGGCACGTACAACCGTTCGCCGTCCTGGACCGGCCGCGCGAGGTTCAACCGCCCGAGGTCGGCATCATCAGCCGCGCCACCCGCCGCCGCCAGCGCGTCCGTCACCCGACTCGCCCCCGGCAACGTCACGACCCCCGCCCGGTGGACCGCGCCCAGCACGTGGATCACAACCGACGGAGCCGGCGACGACGTCGGACCCGGGGTCCGTGCACCGTCTGAAGACCGATCGGACACCACCGGGGCACCCGTCACCGTGGCGACACCCCCGGCGCCGCTCCCCCGCGCCCCGAGCAGGATGACGACCAGCGCGACCACCACGACGACGCCGGCCAGCACGAGCGCGGCGCGCGGCGAGAGCGAGAAACGGGACATGCCGGAACGCTAGAGAGCCCGGCCGACCGGCCGGGCTCTCGAGGCGTGAACGGTGCACCGACGAGGCCGGCGCACCGCTGTGGAGGAACTACCCCTTGATCGCGATGTTCACGAGCTTCGGCGCCCGCACGATGACCTTCACGATCTCGCGGTCCCCGATGTACCGCTGCACGTTCGCGGACGCGCGCGCGAGGGCCTCGAGCTCCGCCGGGTCGATCGACTTCGACACCTCGAACGAGTCGCGCACCTTGCCGTTGACCTGCACGACGGCCGTCAACGACTCCTGCACGAGCAGCGTCGGGTCGGCCTTCCGCCACCCGTAGGTCGCGACGGAGCCCTCGTAGCCGAGCTTCTCCCACATCTCCTCACCGGCGTACGGCGCGAAGACGCTCAGCCCGAGCGCGATGGTCTCGACGGCCTCGCGCACGGCAGGGTCACCGGCGCCCGGACCGTTGTCGATCGCCTTGCGGGTCACGTTGACCAGGTCCATCAGTCGCGCGATCACGACGTTGAACTTGAACGACTCCATCAGCCCCGGGGAGTCGGCGAGGAACCGGTGGGTGACCTGCCGCAGGGCACGGTCACCGTCCGCCCAGACCGCGTCCGGCGTCGAGGTGACGTCGGTCGCGAGGCGGTAGGCGCGGGCCAGGAAGCGGGCGGACGCGGCCGGCGAGACGTCCTCCCAGTTGATGTCGTCCTCCGGCGGACCGGCGAAGCCCATCACCATGCGGATGGCGTCGACACCGTGCGCGTCGAGTTCGTCACCGAGCGAGACTCCGCCCTTGGACTTCGACATCTTCGAGCCGCCGGACAGCACCATGCCCTGGTTCAGCAGCGCCGAGAACGGCTCGGTGAAGTCGAGGTAGCCCAGGTCGAACAGGACCTTCGTGACGAAGCGTGCGTAGAGCAGGTGCAGGATCGCGTGCTCGACACCGCCGATGTACTGATCGACCGGCGCCCATTTGTTGACGAGCGAGGGGTCGAACGCCTGCGTGTCGTCGTTCGCCGACAGGAACCGCAGGAAGTACCACGACGAGTCCACGAACGTGTCCATGGTGTCGGCGTCACGCTTCGCCGGGGAACCGTCCACGGGGTTCGGGACGTTCACCCAGTCGGTTGCGCCACCCAGCGGCGACGTGCCCTTCGGCTTGAGGTCGAGCCCCTCGGTCGACGGCAGCACGACGGGCAGCTGGTCCTCCGGCACCGGGTACTCGGTGCCGTCCTCGCCGTGGATGATCGGGATCGGGGTACCCCAGAAGCGCTGGCGCGAGATGAGCCAGTCGCGCAGGCGGTACGTCTTGGCCGCACGGCCGGTGCCGCGCTCGTCGAGGAGCTTGATCGCCGCGGTGATCGCGTGCTGCTTCGACATGCCGTCGAGCGGCCCGGAGTTGATCATCCGGCCCTGCCCGGTCAGCGCCTCACCCGTGGCGGCCGGGTCGAGGACGGGCAGGTCGAAGTCCTCGAGGGTCGCGCCCTCGGGGATCACCGGGATCGCGCCGGTGACCGGCTGGTTCGTGTCGACGACGACCTTCACGGGCAGGTCGAACGCCCGTGCGAAGTCGAGGTCGCGCTGGTCATGCGCGGGGACGGCCATGACGGCGCCGTGGCCGTAGTCGGCGAGCACGTAGTCCGCCGCCCAGATCGGCAGGCGCTCACCCGTCAGCGGGTGGATCGCGAAGCGGTCGAGCGGGACGCCGGTCTTCGGGCGGTCGGCGTTCTGCCGGTCGATCTCGGAGGTCTTCTGCGTCGCCACCAGGTACGACTCGAACGCAGCACGGACGTCGTCGGAGACGGTCGGAGCAGCGACCAGCGATGCTGCGAGGTCGGAGTCCGGCGCCACGACGAGGAACGTCACACCGTTGATCGTGTCCGGACGCGTGGTGAACACCGTCACGGGCTCGTCGCGCCCCTCGATCACGAAGTCGACGTCGGCGCCGACCGAGCGACCGATCCAGTTGCGCTGCATCGCCAGGACCTTCGCGGGCCAACGACCCTCGAGCTGGTTGAGGTCGTCGAGCAGCCGGTCCGCGTAGTCGGTGATCTTGAAGTACCACTGCGTGAGCTTCTTCTTGACCACGACAGCGCCGGAGCGGTCCGAGGTGCCGTCCGGCAGGACCTGCTCGTTCGCGAGCACGGTCTGGTCCACCGGGTCCCAGTTGACCCAGCTGTCCTTGCGGTAGGCCAGGCCCTTCTCGTACATCTTCAGGAACAGCCACTGGTTCCACTTGTAGTACTCGGGGTCCGAGGTGTGGATCTCCGTCGTCCAGTCGAAGGACGGCGCGTACCGCTTGAACGACGCCTTCTGCTGCTCGATGTTGGCGTAGGTCCAGTCCTTCGGGTCCACCCCGCGCTTGATCGCCGCGTTCTCGGCCGGCAGCCCGAAGGAGTCCCAGCCGATCGGGTGGAGCACGTTGAAGCCCTGCTGCCGCCAGTAGCGCGCGACGAAGTCACCGAGCGCCCAGTTCTCGGCGTGCCCCATGTGCAGGTCGCCGGACGGGTACGGGAACATCTCGAGGATGTACTTCCGGGGACGACGGTCGTCGGGGTCGACGGTGAAGAGGCCGAGCTCTTCCCATCGCCCCTGCCACTTGTCCTGGATGCGCCGGAAGTCGTAGGTGTGCGGGTCCTCGACGTGCTGCTCGATGGTCACGGAACTCTCAATCGGTCGGAAGGCGCCGGTCTGGAGGCGCGTGGAACGTCCGTCGGACATGTCCCGGTCCTCAAGATTACAAGGCACGAGCCCCACTCGCGGACGGCCCGGAGCGAACGTCCCGGGGAGGGTCAGGCCGCGATGCGGCCGTCGCGCATCCGGATGGTCCGGTCGACGAGGTCCGGCGCCACCGGCACGTGCGACACGACCACGACGGTCCGCCCTGCTGCCCGGGCGGTGGTCACGAGATCGCGCAGCACGGCGTCGCCGAGATCCGGGTCGATGTCGGCCGTCGGCTCGTCGAGCACGAGCACGGGGAACGCGTGCAGGAGTGCCCGGGCGAGCGCGAGCCGGTGCGCCTGCCCACCGGAGACCAGGGCGCCGCGCTCCCCCACGGACGCATCGAGACCACCACGGCGCTCCACCCAGACCCGGAGGCCGACCCGGTCGAGCACGCCGAGCAGGTCGTCGTCCGTCGCGGTCTCCCGCGCGAAGAGCAGGTTCTGCCGGATCGACTGGTCGAACACGAACGGGTCCTGCTCGATGAGTCCGACCCGAGCACGCACGGCGTCCGGGTGCATCGTCCGCGCCTCGACCCCGTCGATCGTGTAGCTGCCGCGGTACTCGACGAACCGCACGAGCGCGTCGACCAGTGTCGACTTGCCCGCGCCGCTCGGCCCCTGGACCACGACGACCTCACCGGGGCGCAGGTCGAACGAGACGTCGTCCACAGCGGCGTCGATTGCTCCCGGCCACCGGACGGTCAGCCCGGACACGGACAGCGCGACGGGACCGTCGACCACGAGCGACGCCGGCTCCGCATCGGCAGCGGGCTCCTGGACGATCCCGTCCGGCGTGACGGCGGGGACCACCCGCTCGACCCGGTCGGCCGCTGCACGCACCCGCCGGTACGTCAGCACCGCGAGCGGGACGGCCCCGACGACCTCGAACAGCGCGAGCGGGACGAAGACCGCGAGCGCCCAGAGTGGTCCGTCGAGCGCACCGGTGACGACCGCGGGTGCACCGGCGGCGAGGATGCCGATCACCGCGGCACCGCCGATGAGTCCGACCGACGCCCCGACGAGCGACTCGACCGTGGCCCGACGGCGGACCGCACGGGTGACGCGGGCGTCGAGCGCGGCGATGTGCGCGAGCCGTTCGTCGAGGGTGCCGTAGGCCGCGAACACGTCGAGCGTCCGCACCGTGTCCAGGACCAGGTCGGCGACGCGCCCACGGTCCGCAGCGGTCTCCTCGTCGCTGCGGCGCGCGATCGACGCGGTGACGACGGAACCGAGGACGGCGGCGAGCACGAGGGCCACGAGCAGCACGAGGGCGGCGGGGACGGACACCAGTGCGACGGCGACGACGGAGAGCAGCGCGGTCACACCGGCGGACACGAGCGGGCCGACGACGCGGATCGGCAGGTCCTGCAGCCGATCGGTGTCGGTGACCAGGCGGGTCATCAGGTCACCGCGTCCGGTGGTCCCGAGGCCAGCCGGCGCGACCGAGGCGAGCCGGCGGTACATCTCGGTGCGGACGACGGCGAGCTGCCGGAAGGACGCGTCGTGCCCGGCGAGCCGGTCCACGTACCGGAGCGCCGCCCGACCGAGCGCGAACGCCCGCACCCCGACCATGACGAGCGTCAGGTAGAGGATCGGCGGGTGTTCCGCTGCCCGGGTGATCAGGTACCCGCTCGCCGCGAGCAGGGCGACCGCGCACAGCGCGCTGAGCGAGCCGGCGGCGACCGCCTTGCCCCATCCGGCACCGCGCGGCATCGCGAGCCGCAGGACGGAGCCGCCACGAGCCTCCCGGCCGGTCACGCGTGCGCCCCGAGGACCGCGACGGCTCCACTCGCGGCGACGTCGACGCGGACGTCGGCGGCGGCGACGACCGCCGGTCGGTGGCTCGCGACGACGACCACCGCGCCGTCGGCGGCGAGCCGCCGCATCGTCGTGACCAAGTGCGCCTCCGCGTCGGCGTCGAGCGCGGACGTCGGTTCGTCGAGGAGCACGAGGCGGGTACCGGATCGACGGTGCCGGTAGAGCGCCCTGGCGACGGCGACGCGTTGCGCCTGTCCGCCGGACAGTCCGGCTCCGCCTGCGCCGACCTGGAGGCTCGGGTCGAGTCCCAGCCCCGCGTCACCGAGCGCGGTCAGCACGTCGTCGACGTCGGGCTGCTGGCCGAGGGCCACGTTCTCGGCGACGGTGCCGCGGACGAGTCGCGCGCGTTGGTCGGCCCACGCGATCCGTTCGGCCACGGTGGAACCGGCCGGACCGGGGACGACGACCGTGCCGTCGTGCGGCACGGCGCCGCGGATCGCGGCGATGAGGCTCGACTTGCCGGCACCGCTCGGACCGACGAGCGCGAGGACGGTGCCCGGGCGGGCCTCGAGGTCGACAGGTCCGATCACGGCGTCCTGGCGTCGGACGGTCACGCCGCGGAGCACGAGGTCGGTGGCGGCGGGCAGCGTCGACGGAGCAGCAGCAGGCGTGCGGTCGTCGTCGAGCACGTCGAGCACGGCTGCCGACGCCTCGACGCCGTCCTGCGCGGCGTGGAAGTCGGCACCGACCTGCCGGATCGGCGCGAAGGCCTCTGGTGCCAGCACCAGGACGAACATCGCGGCGCCGAGGCCGAGGGAGCCGTCCACGAGCCGGATGCCGATCGACACGGCGACGAGAGCGACCGAGAGGCTGGCGGCGAGCTCGAGCGCGAAGCCGCTCACGAACGACAACCGCAGCACGCCGAGGGTCCCGCGTCGGTACTCGTCCGTGACCGTGCCGATGCGGCCGACCTGCCGACGCGCACGACCGAACACCTTCAGCGTGGCGAGGCCTTCGACGGCCTCGAGGAAGGCACCGCCGAGTCGCGCCAGCGCGTCGGACTGCTTCCGCTGCAACGACTGCGTGGCGAGACCGATGAGGACCATGAAGACCGGGATGATCGGCAGCGCGCAGAGGACGACGAGCCCGCTCGTCAGGTCGCCGAGGCCGATCGCGACGAGCAGCACCGGGGTCGCGATCGCCGTGAGCGCGAGCTGGGGCAGGTAGCGCCCGAAGTAGGCGTCGAGGGCGTCGAGCCCCGGACCGAGCGTCGTCGCGAAGCCGGCGCTCGAGCGTTCCGCGAGCCATCCGGGTCCGCGTTCGGCCGCGCGCGCCAGCACGGTGCGGCGCAGCTCGCTCTTCACGGTCGCTGCGGCCCGCGCGGCGAGGTCGTCCGTCGCCCACGCCGCCACGGCACGCACGACGAACGCACCGCCGAGCAGCGCCAGCGTCGGCACGAACACCGTGGGGACGACGCCGCCGTGGTGCACGGCGTCGACCACCTCGGTGACGGCTGCGGCGATCCCCCACGCGATCGCGATGGTCGCGAGCGTGCGGAGGACCCCCGTCCCGGCCGCGGCGACGATGAAGCCGCGCGCCGAGCGGGACAGGCGGAGCAGACGCGGGTCGAGCGGCTTCATCGGCGGGGCACCTAGTGGGCGGCCGCGGTGACCTGCGCCCGCGAGACGCGCTTGCGGAACACCCAGTACGTCCACGCCTGGTAGGCGAACACGAGCGGGACGAAGACCAGTGCGACCCAGCTCATGACGGTCAGCGTGTACGTGCCGCTCGATGCGTTGTAGACCGTGAGGCTCCGTGCCACGTCGTTCGAAGCGGGCATCACGTTCGGGAAGATCGCGGTGAACATCGCGAGCACCACCGCGGCGATCGTGACCGCCATCAGCGTGAACGCCCGACCTTCCTTGCCCCATGCGTTGCAGAGCACCGCCAGGACCAGTGCGAGCGCCGCGACGACGGAGAGCACCAGCGATGCCGGGGTTGCCCGGACGAACGCCATCGACACGAGGAACGCCGCGGCGACGATGATCGTCACGATGCCGGCCCTGGTGGCGAGTCGCTTCGCACGCTCGCGGATGTCGCCCTCGGTCTTCAGCGCGATGAAGACGACGCCGTGCGTGAAGAACACCAGCAGCGTCGCGAGACCGGTCAGCAGCGCGAACGGGTTGAGCAGGTCGAACAGCGTGCCCGTGTAGTTGTGCCCGGAGTCCATCGGGATCCCGCGGACCACGTTGCCGAACGCCACGCCCCAGAGGAACGACGGCACGGCGCTGCCGACGATGATCATCAGGTCGAACGAGCGCTTCCACTGCAGCTGCTTGTTCTGGTGGCGGTACTCGAACGAGACGCCACGGGCGATGAGCGCCGCGAGGATCAGCAGCAGCGCCAGGTAGAACCCGGAGAACATCGTGGCGTACCACTCCGGGAACGCCGCGAACAGGCAGGCGCCGGCCACGATCACCCAGGTCTCGTTGAGGTCCCAGACGGGACCGATCGTGTTGATCATCACGCGACGGTCGGTGTCGTCCTTGCCGAGGAACGGCAGGGCCATGCCGACACCGAAGTCGAAGCCGTCGAGCACGAAGTAGCCGACGAAGAACACGCCGACGATGGCGAACCAGAGAACGGGGAGGTCCATGAGTCAGTACACCGTCACTTCGTGCTTGACCTCGCCGGTCTCCTCGTCCACCGCTGCCGGGGCAGCGGGACCTTCTTGTGCCACCTTCTTGATGAGCCGGAACTCGACCACCGCCAACGCGCCGTAGATCAGCGTGAAGACGACCAACGAGATCAGGACCTCGACGCCGGTCACGTTCGGGGACACCCCGTCAGCGGTCTTCAACAACCCGAACACGAGCCAGGGTTGCCGACCCATCTCGGTGAAGATCCAGCCGACGATCATCGCGGCCATCGGCAGCGGCACCGCCCAGGTGGCGATCCGCCACACCCAGCGCTGCGTCGGGAAGCGGCCCTTGCGGGTCAGCCACAGCCCGGCGAGGGCGACGAGGACCGCGCCGACACCGAGGGCGATCATCCAGCGGAACGACCAGTAGGTCACCCAGATGATCGGCTTGTAGTCGCCGGGGCCGTACACCTGCGTGTACTGCGCCTGCAGGTCGTTGATGCCCTCGACCGTGCCGTTGAAGGTGTGCGTCGAGAGGAACGACAGCAGGTACGGCACACGGATCGAGAACAGCTCGTGCACGCCGTCCGGTGTGCCGAGCGTGAAGATCGAGAACGAGGCGTCCTTGCCGGTCGCCGTGTTGTACAGCGCCTCGGCCGCGGCCATCTTCATCGGCTGCGTGTCGACCATCGTCAGCCCGAGCTGGTCGCCGGTGAGGACGGTGAGGGCACCGGCCGCGACCATCGTCCAGAGGCCGAACTTCAGCGCCGGCATCATCGTCTCGAGGTTCTGGTTGCGCGCCAGGTGGTACGACGCGACCGAGATGATCACGCCGGCGGCGACCATGAAGCACGCGAAGAGCGTGTGCGGGAACGCGGCCAGTGCGACCTTGTTCGTCAGCACCGCCCAGATGTCGGTGAGTTCCGCGCGGCCCTTGGCCTCGTTGATGACGTAGCCGACGGGGTGCTGCATGAACGCGTTCGCGGCGATGATGAAGTACGCCGACATGATCGTCCCCGCGCTGACGCACCACATGCTCGCGAGGTGCAGGCCCTTGGGCAACCGGTCCCACCCGAAGATCCAGACCCCGATGAACGCCGCCTCGAAGAAGAAGGCGAGGATCCCCTCGAGCGCGAGCGGGGCGCCGAACACATCACCGACGAACCGGGAGTAGTTCGACCAGTTCATGCCGAACTGGAACTCCTGCACGATGCCCGTCACGACGCCCATCGCGAAGTTGATGAGGAAGATCCGGCCGAAGAACCGGGTGAGCTGCAGGTAGTGCGCCCGACCGGTTCGGTACCACGCCGTCTGGAACGTCGCGACGACCACGGCCATGCCGATCGTCAACGGGACGAAGAGGAAGTGGTAGATGGTGGTCAGCCCGAACTGCCACCGGGACAGGATGAGCGGATCGAGGATGTCGTTCATGCGGCTGTACCGATCGGGAACGCCGCGCGCTGTTCGTGCACGTCAGTTGCTTCCTGTGGAAGGGGTACTTCTGGGTGTCACAACCGTTGGGACACCTCCACGGTACCGGCAGACAACGCGATTCGACAACTTGTAGAACCCTCGCTTGCACGAACGTGCACAGGTCATGAACGCGCACGATCGTGCCGAACGGATGTGCCCCGGACACGACGACAGGTGCCGGGCACACTGCCCGACACCTGTCGTTTTTGTGTTCGTCCGAGGACTAGAGCAGACCCTTGTCCTGCAGGAAGGCCTTGGCCACCGAGGCCGCGGACTTCTGCTCCACGGAGTTCTGCCGGTCGAGCTCGATGAGCGCGTCCGTGGTGAGCACCTTGTTGACCTTCTCGATCGCTGCGGTCGCCTTCGAGTCCAGCTTCGACGACACGATGGGCGTGACGTTGTTCACCGGCACGAGGTGCTTCGGGTCCTCGAGCGTGACGAGCTTCTCGGTGGCGATCGACGCGCTGGCCGAGTAGATGTCGGCGACCTGCGAGTCGCCGTCCTTGATCGCCTTGACCGTGAGCGGACCACCGGAGTCGTTCTGCTGGTTGACCTCACCGGTGATGCCGTACTTCGCCTTCAGGCCGGTCGGACCGTACGCGGCCGTGGCGAACTCGGGGTTCGCCGCGATCGAGATGGTGCCGCCGATCTTGGCGAGGTCGCCGATCGACTTGAGGTCGTACTTGTCGGCGAGCTCCTGCGTGACCGTGTAGGTGTCCGAGTCGGACGCGTCCGCGGACGGCAGGGCCTTGACGCCGGAGGGCAGTTCGTCCTTCAGGGCGGCGTTGATGCCGTCCGTCGTGGTCTCCGTCGTCGTGTCCTTCTTGTCGGACTGCAGGAGGTAGTTCAGCAGGTTGCCGTTGTACTCCGGGAACACGTCGATGTTGCCCTTGGCGACCTCGGGCCAGTAGGCCTTGCGCTGTCCGATGTTGAGCTTCTTGGTGACGGTGAAGCCGGCCTTCTCGAGCTCCTGCGCGTAGAGCTCCGCGATGATCTCGTTCGACGGGTAGGCCTGCGAGCCGACGGTGATGGTGTCCGAGGAGCCGGAGCCGCCGCCGGAGGAGAGCGGGTCGCCTGACGAGCAGCCCGCGAGGGCGATCGCGGCGGCGGTCGCGACCGCGATGGTCGCGCCGAGGCGCTTGGTGCGTGCAGTGGTCACTGGAGGGTTCCTTCCAAGGGGGTTGATGCTCGACTTTCCGAGCGGTCAGCGTCGCGCCGTCCATCACCCGCGGAGGCGGCGGTGATACCCGCCGGCACCGCGAGCCGCTGCAGGACGGCGAACACGATCTCGAAGACGATGGCGAGTGCGATCACCAGGAGCGAACCGCCGAGGACCTCTTCGTAGTCCTGGTTGGCGAGCCCGGAGAACGCGTACCCGCCGAGACCGCCCGCGTTGATGTAGGCGGCGAGCGTCGCGGTCGCGATGACCTGGAGCACCGCGGCACGGATGCCGCCGACGATGAGCGGGAGCCCGAGCGGGATCTCCACCTTCGTCAGCAGCTGCCACGTGGTCATGCCCTGCGCCCTGGCCGCGTCGATGGTCACGCGGTCGATCGCCTCGAGGCCGGAGTAGGTGCCGGCAAGGATCGACGGGATCGCGAGGATGACGAGCGAGATGAGCGGGGCTTCGATGCCGAGCCCGATCCACAGGGCGAGGATCGTCAGCAGGCCGAGCGTGGGGAGCGCCCTGACCCCGCCGGAGAACCCCACGGCGAGGCTCTTGCCGCGCCCGGTGTGCCCGATCACGAGGCCGAGGGGCACCGCGATGGCGCAGGCGATGACGATGGTGAGCAGCGTGATCCACACGTGCTCCCACAGGCGGACGGGGATGCCGTTCGCCCCGACGGAGTTGGCGGGGTCGAAGATCCAGGCGATGGCGCCGGCGAAGAGGTTCACGCGGACACCTCCCCGGTCCGGACGTCCGCCGCTGCACGACGCCGGATGCGCTTGGCGTCACGGCCGCCACCGCGGGTCCAGGGCATCACGATGCGTCCGATGAGCACCAGGAGACCGTCGATGACGAGCGCCAGGACGATCGTCAGCACGATGCCGGTCAGGATCTCGACGCTGATGCCGCGCTTGAGACCGTCGGTGAGCAGGAACCCGAGGTTCGGGATCCCGAGGAGCGCACCGACCGTGACGAGGCTGACCGTGCTCACCGCGACGACCCGGATGCCGGCGAGGAGCACGGGGCCGGCGAGGGGCAGTTCGACGCGGAAGAACCGCTGCACGGGCGAGTACCCCATGGCCGCCGCGGCGTTCAGCACCGCGGGGTCGACGGCGTCGAGCGCGTCGGCCGCGGAGCGCGCCATCAACGCGACCCCGTAGATCGTGAGCGCGATGACGACGTTCGCCGGGTCGAGGATGTTCGTCCCGAGCAACGGCGGCAACGCGAGGAAGAGCGGGAAGGACGGGATGGCGTAGAGCAGGCTCGCCACGACGATGATCGTCGAACCCGTCGCACGTGCACCTCGGCGGCCCTGGCGCAGACGGTTCACGAGCAGACCGATCGGCACCGAGAGCACGAAGCTGATGACGATCGGCGGGATCGACAGCCAGATGTGCGCGATCAGGTTCGACGTGATCGTGTCGAGGTTGCCGGTGACCCAGTTCACACGCTGTCCCGGTGCGCGGCGTCCTGCGCGGCCGGCTGCGGCACCGCGGACGCCGCGTCCACGACCTGCACCGGACCGGTGAGCACACCGGCGGCGCGTCCGTCCCCGTCGACCACGATGGGCCCGGTGGGCGTCTGCTCGACACGGAGTGCTCGACGACCGCGCCCGGCGCCGATGAAGTTCGCGACGAAGTCGTCCGCGGGCTCCGCGAGGATCTCGGCCGGCGTGCCGAGCTGCGCGATCTCGCCGCCCTTCTTCAGGATGACGACCTGGTCGCCGAGCTTGAACGCCTCGTCGATGTCGTGGGTCACGAACACGACCGTCTTGCCGAGCTCGCGCTGGAGCCGGATGAGCTCGTCCTGCAGGTCGTTGCGGACCAGCGGGTCCACCGCGCCGAACGGCTCGTCCATCAGCAGGATGTTCGGGTCGACGGCGAGCCCGCGGGCGACACCGACGCGCTGCTGCTGGCCACCCGACAACTGCGACGGGTAGCGGTCGGCGAAGGCGCGGTCGAGCCCGACCGTGTCCATGAGCTCGAGCGCCCGCGCCCTTGCTTCCTGCTTGGACACGCCGGTGAGGAGCGGAACGGTCGCGATGTTGTCGGCGACCTTGCGGTGCGGCAGCAGTCCGGCGTTCTGCATCACGTAGCCGATGCTGCGGCGGAGCTTGACGGGGTCGACGCCTGCGACGTCCTCGCCGTCGATGGAGACGGACCCCGCAGTGGGGTCGACCATCCGGTTGATCATGCGGAGCAGCGTCGTCTTCCCACAGCCACTCGAACCGACGAAGACCGTCGTGGTGCGTGATGGGATGACGAGGTCGAACCGCTCGACGGCGGCCGTGCCGTCCGGGTACGTCTTGCGCACCTGGCGGAACTCGATCATGGGTGCCCTTCTGGTAGGAGGTAGCCCGACTCCGAGTGAGAGTACCCGTCGGCACCGACACCGGTACGTCCAGGTGACGATCCGTGACGTGACCGGGCGTGTCCCGGACAGCGCCACCCGGCCGGCGGCCGGCCTGCGGACGCCGCCACGGCTCTGGAGCCGACCCCGCGCACGGCGGAGGCCGCGGACACGACAGCGCCCGCGCCTCCAGTTCGGAGGGCGGGCGCCGTTCGGATTGGTGACCGGTGGTCAGGAGGCGGCGATCACCGATTCCAGGTACGTCTTGTTCATGACGCGGTACGCCTCGATGAGCGCGGTGTCCGGGTGCTGGCGGTCCTGGTGCGCCCGGGCGAGCACGGCGTGTCCGGACTCGGCGAGGACGACCCACGCTCGCGCGACGGCGTCGTTCTCCGGCAGACCGAACCGCTCGCGCATGATCGCGCCGACGGCCCCGCCGAGGGCGCCCATGCGGTCCTCTTCGTCGCCGACCCCGGAGTCTGCGGCGTCACCGAAGCGGATCGCGCGGAAGCCCGGCTCGGTCCGGTACATCTCGCTCGTCATGTCGATGAGCGCGTCGCAGGCGTCCTGCCAGGTCGTCGCGCCGCTGGTGTCGAGGGCCTCGACGAACCGGGACGCCAGGCGCTGCGTGCAGCGGATGGCGAGCGCCTCGACGACGGCGATGCGGTCCGGGAAGTACCGGTAGACGGTGCCGATGGACGCCCCCGCCCGCTCGGCGACCATGGCAGTGGTGAGCCGCTCGAAGCCGATCTCGTCGATCACCGCGGCTGCGGCGTCGAGGAGCCCGGCGAGGCGCGCCGAACTGCGGGCTTGGACCGGCTCGTTCCTGAGCAGTGATGATCCCCCCGGCAGTGCGTTCGAAACCTCGGTGACGAGCACGTGTTCTCCTTCTCGCGGCGACCGCGGGCTGATTGTGTGACGGGGCAACTCTCGCAGAGCCCGGCTGGAATCCCGCTGCGATTCTCCGGGTGTCGAGTGCGTCGTGCCCATCCTCCACCCCTCCGTGGGATGATGGGCCGATGCCCGACCCGACGTCCCACGAACCGTCGCTGGCCGAGCCGATCCTGCATCGTGCCGCCCGGATCGAGGACGCCGTGCAGGAGTTCCGTGAACAGCGCGCCCGCCGGCGCGGCCTCGTGCCGACCGTCATCCCGTACACCGGGTACGGCGCGCCCGGGTGGATCCGAGTGCTCTGCCGGGTGCTGCTGACCCGTCGAGGTCTCGCCTCGGACGCGGCGTACACGGGTGTCCGCGGCTGGCGGACGTTCACGAGCGTGGCGGTCGACCACGCCGAGGTGACCATCACCGCCGGCGGGGTCACCCACACCGTGCAGTCCGACCGCGGCGGCGTGGTGGACACCATCGTCCCGATCGACCTCGAACCGGGCTGGCAGACCATCCGACTGTCCGCCGGTGGGCAGCGCGACGCCGAGGCGGACGTCTTCGTCGTGCACCCGGACACGCGGTTCGGACTGCTGTCGGACATCGACGACACCGTGATGGTGACCTCGCTCCCCCGCCCGATGCTGGCCGCGTGGAACTCCTTCGTCCTCACCGAGCACGCGCGCCGCCCGGTCCCCGGCATGTCCGTCCTCTACGAGCGCGTGCTCGCGCAGCACCCCGGATCGCCGACGGTGTACCTGTCCACCGGTGCGTGGAACGTCGGGCCGACGCTGCAGCGCTTCCTGACCAGGAACATGTACCCGTCCGGCACCCTGCTCCTCACCGACTGGGGTCCCACCCACGACCGCTTCTTCCGGAGCGGGCAGCTGCACAAGCACGAGAACCTCCGGCGGCTCGCCCGCGACTTCCCGGACATCAAATGGCTCCTCGTCGGGGACGACGGGCAGCATGACGAGACCCTGTACGGCGACTTCGCCCGCGAGCATCCGGACAACGTCGCCGGGGTCGCGATCCGGCAGCTGTCCACGAGCGAAGCCGTCCTCGCCGGTGGACGATCCCGGGCCCAGGAACGGTCCCGGGAGTCCGCCGCGCCGTGGGTCTACGCCCCGGACGGCGCCGGGCTCTGGACCGAGCTCGCCCGCGTCGGGATCACCGAGCTCGACTAGACCTGCGCGCACTCTCAGTCGGGGGCGCATGACGCCGGTGGAACATCGGCGGTCAGTGGTTCGATCAGGGGCATGGCGCAACGCATCGAGGACCACGCGATCATCGGGGACTGCTACACGGCCGCGCTGGTGGACCGTGCCGGCTCGATCGACTGGGCATGTCTCCCCCGCTTCGACAGCCCCTCGACGTTCGCGTCCCTGCTGGGCAACGAGCACGACGGGCACTGGACGCTCCGACCGACCGACCCCGACGCCACCGCCGAACGCCGGTACGACGAGGACACCCTCGTCCTGACGACGATCTGGACCACGTCCACCGGGATCGTCGAGGTCACCGACTTCATGCCGATCGGCGCGCACCGGGCATCGGTCGTCCGGCGGGTCAGGGGGCTCAGGGGCGAGGTCGAGGTCCGACAGGCCCTGCGCATCCGGTTCGACTACGCCCGGGCGCTCCCCTGGGTCCGCCAGGTCGGCGACGACGACGACCCCGCGCTCGTCGCGACGGCCGGCCCGGGGTCGGTCATCGTCCGCGGCGTCCGGTTCCACGCCGACGACCACCGCCACGTCGCGACCCGCACGGTGCACGACGGCGACGTGCTCGACACCGTGCTGACCTGGTACCCATCGCACCGCGAGCCGCCGGAGGAACTCGACGTCGACGAGGCACTGCAGCGGACCAAGCAGTGGTGGCACGACTGGACCGGCACCGCCCGTGTCGGAGGCCGGTACGCCGACGCCACCCGCCGGTCGCTGCTCTTCCTCCGTGCGATGACCCACGCCGAGACCGGCGGCGTCGTCGCCGCGGCCACCACGAGCTTGCCGGAGGACCCGGGCGGCGAACGCAACTGGGACTACCGATACGTCTGGCTCCGCGACGCCTCACTGGCGCTCGCGTCGCTGATCGCCCACGGGTACCAGGACGAGGCGAAGCACTGGCGCGGCTGGCTGCTCCGCGCGATCGCGGGCGACCCAGCCGATGTGCAGATCATGTACGGCATCGCCGGCGAACGCGAGCTCCCGGAGCGCGAGCTCGACCACCTCGCCGGGTACGCGGGATCGAAGCCCGTGCGGGTCGGGAACGGCGCGTACACGCAGTACCAGGGCGACGTGTTCGGTGAGGTGCTCGCGGCGCTCCACGACGCCCGCGAGCTCGGCGTCGAGGAGAACGCCGACTCGTGGGCGCTGCAGCGGGCCCTGCTCGGCTACGTCGAGCAGCACTGGCAGGAGCCCGACAACGGCATCTGGGAGATGCGCGGTCCCCGACGGAGCTTCACGCATTCGCGGGCGATGATCTGGGCGGCGTTCGACCGAGGGGTCGCCGCGGTCGAGGAGTTCGGGCTCGAAGGGCCCGTCGACCGCTGGCGACAGCTCCGCGACGCCGTCCGTGCGGAGATCGACGAGCACGGGTGGAACGCCGAACGCGGGTCCTTCCGGCAGCACTACGACACCGACGAGGTGGACGCGAGCCTGCTCGTCCTGCCCCAGATCGGCTACTGCAAGGCCACCGACCCGCGGATGCTCGGGACCGTCGCCGCGATCGAGGAGGACCTCCGCGTCGGTTCGGACGGACTCGTCCTGCGCTACCGCACCACTGCGGGGTTCGACGGGCTGAGCGGCAGTGAACACCCGTTCTTGGCGTGCTCGTTCTGGCTGGTCGAGCAGTACGCGGCATCGGGGCGCATCGAGGACGCCGAACGGCTCATGGACGTGCTCGTCGGGTACGCCAACGACGTCGGCATGCTCTCGGAGGAGATCGACGTCGCGACGAGGCACCACATCGGCAACACGCCGCAGGCGCTGTCGCACCTCACGCTGGTTGCCGCGGCGGACGCGATCGAACGTGCCCGCGGCAAGGCGACGGGGCACCGCACCCGGATCCCCCAGCACGACGGCGGCACGCGTTCGTGGACCGGCGAGGGCGAGCGCGCGGGCACTCCCGCCTGATCTGCCCCGGGCCGTGCCGTGGGTCGTTTCGCGCGTAGGAAGCGGATTCGCGCGTAGGAGGTCGGAATTTCCGACCTCCTACGCGCGAATCGACCTCCCACGCGCGATTCGGCCACCCGCGTCACGCACGCAGACGACGGACGGGAGGCACGGTGCCAGCTGGCACCGCGCCTCCCGTCCGTGTGTGGTCCGGATCAGGGCGTCAGGACGACGACTCCCAGTCCGCCGGACCGCGCGAACCCGCGCGGTACTCCTCGAGCGGGACCTCGTTCGCCTTCCAGGCGGCGACGACCGGCTCCACGATCTCCCAGCACCGCTCCGCGACGTCGCCGCGGATCGAGAGCAGCGGGTCGTCGTGGAAGATGCCGTTCAGCACCTCGCCGTACGGCGTCAGCTCGCCGTCGCTGAAGGACGACGACAGCGTGACCTGGCCCATCTCGAACGGGTTGCCCCCGCCGTTCGCCGACACGGTCAGCTCGATCTCGTCCGGGTTCAGGACGATGCGCAGCGTGTCCGTCTTCGGGCGACCGGTCAGGCCGGAGGGCAGGCGCGGAACCGGCTTGAAGGTGATCAGCACCTCCTTGCGGCTCGCTCCGAGCGCCTTGCCGGAACGCAGCGTGAAGGGGACGCCCTTCCAGCGGGCGGTGTCGACCTCGACCGAGATCTCGGCCAGCGTCTCGGTCTGACGGCCCGGCTCGACGCCCTGCTCGTCCTGGTAGGACGGGAGCTCCTTGCCGTCGATCGTGCCGGCCGTGTAGACGGCACGGCGCGAGGCGATCTTCGCGTCGTCGCCCTTCAGCCGGGTCGAGCGCAGCGCGCGGGCGAGGGACGAGCGGAATTCGACGGCGTCGATGGCCGCCGGGGCGTCCATCGTCACCAGGCCGAGGATCTGCAGCAGGTGCGACTGGATCATGTCCACCATCGCGCCGGCCTCGTCGTAGTACTGCGCACGGTTCTCGAGGCCGAGGGTCTCGTCGTAGAAGATGTCGACCTTCTCGATGTTCTCCGCGTTCCAGATCGGCTCGAACAGGCGGTTCGCGAATCGCAGACCGATGATGTTCAGGACCGTGGTGCGACCGAGGAAGTGATCGGTGCGGTGCACGCGCTCTTCGGGGACGATCTTGAGGACCGTCTCGTTGAGGGCCTTGGCGCTGGCGACGTCGGTCCCGAATGGCTTCTCGAACGCCAGGGTCGTGCCCTCGGGGAGGTCGACCGACTGCAGGGCCTCGCAGATGTCCGACGCGATCTGCGGCGGGAGCGCGAAGTACAGGATCGGCTCGTTCTCGGCGGCGTCGAGCAGCGCCTTGAGGTGCTTCGGGTCGGTCGGGTCGCCCTGGATGAAGATCGTCGACTCGATGGTCGCGTCGACCTCGGGTCCCTTGACGTCCTGCGAGGCGAAGGACTTCGTGACGATGTCCTTCCACTTCTCCGGGGTGCGCTCACTGCGGCCCGTGCCGATCAGCTGGACGGGGACGGCACGGCCGCTCTGCAGGAACGTGCCGAGGCCCGGCAGGAGCAGGCGGGAGGCGAGGTCGCCCGTCGCACCGAAGATGATGAGTGTGCGCTTGTCGGTCACCGGTGGTGACTCCTTTCGCGTGGTGGATGGGTCCGCATGGCTGCAAGCCGTACACGGGCCGGTTGATTCCCTGATGAGCGGCGGGCTGCGCGCGCTCTCATGGAGGTCGTCCGGACGCAGTTCGGGCGGCACCGCAGTTGGTGCCGCCCGAAGCGCGTCTGTCGTGGGTCAGTGCCCGAAGTTGCCGCGGTAGTACTCGAAGACCCAGCCGACCAGCGTCACGGCGACGAGCGCCAGACCGATCGGGACGATCCAGAGGCCGGCTGCGACACCGAGGAAGCAGATCGACGTCGACGCGGCGAGGAGGATGGGCCACCACGACCACGGGCTGAAGTGCCCGAGCTCGGCGTCGCCGTCCTCGATGTTGGCGTCCTGGCGGTCTTCCGGCAGGTCCCCGCCCTGGGCGGAGAGCACGCGGCCGAGGTAGAACGCGATGAACGCGGACATGAGCCCGACCAGGCCGATACCGACCGTGCCGACCGGTTCCCAGCCGCCGTTGTGGGCGAGGGCGAACCAGATCGTGTACGCGGCGTCCGCGAGGATGAAGAACCCGAAGAGGATCCAGAACAGGTTGACGTTGGCGCGCATCGCCTTACTTCACCTCGCCCTTCGCGGCGTCGTAGGTCGGGGCATCGGGAGCGTCCTTCGCGGGACCCACACCGATCGGCACACCCGCTTCGGGGTGGTTCAGGTCGAACGCCGGGGACTCCGAACGGATCCGCGGGATCGACGTGAAGTTGTGCCGCGGCGGCGGGCAGCTGGTCGCCCACTCGAGCGAGCGGCCGTAGCCCCACGGGTCGTTCACGGCCACCTTCGGGGCGTTCCGCGCGGTGACGTAGACGTTGAAGATGAACGGCAGGAACGAGATGCCGAGGATCATCGCGCCGATGGTCGACAGCTGGTTCATCCAGGTGAAGCCGTCGTTCGGCAGGTACGTCGCGTACCGACGCGGCATGCCGATGACGCCCAGCCAGTGCTGGATGAGGAACGTCGTGTGGAAGCCGATGAACAGCAGCCAGAAGTGGATCTTGCCGAGGCGCTCGTTGAGCATGCGACCCGTCCACTTCGGCCACCAGAAGTAGAAGCCGGAGAACATCGCGAACACGACGGTGCCGAAGACCACGTAGTGGAAGTGCGCGACGACGAAGTACGAGTCCGACACGTGGAAGTCGAGCGGCGGAGAAGCCAGGATGACACCCGTCAGGCCACCGAACGTGAAGGTGATCAGGAAGCCGATCGCCCAGAGGATCGGGGTCTCGAAGGTCACCGAGCCACGCCACATCGTGCCGACCCAGTTGAAGATCTTCACGCCGGTCGGGACCGCGATGAGCATCGTCATGAGCGAGAACCACGGCAGCAGCACCGAACCGGTGACGTACATGTGGTGCGCCCAGACCGTGACCGACAGGGCCGCGATGGAGATGGTCGCGTAGACGAGGGTCTTGTACCCGAAGATCGGCTTGCGGCTGAAGACCGGGAAGACCTCGGAGACGATGCCGAAGAACGGCAGCGCGATGATGTACACCTCTGGGTGGCCGAAGAACCAGAAGAGGTGCTGCCAGAGCAGGGCTCCACCGTTCGCGGGGTTGAACACCTGGGCGTCGAACACCCGGTCGAGACCGAGTCCGAACAGCGCAGCGGCGAGGACCGGGAAGGCCATGAGCACGAGGAGCGACGTCACGAGGGTGTTCCACGTGAAGATCGACATGCGGAACATGGTCATGCCGGGGGCGCGCATCGTGATGATCGTCGTGATGAAGTTCACCGCACCGAGGATCGTCGAGAAGCCGGTCAGGCCGAGCCCGAAGACCCACAACGTGCCACCGAGCCCTGGTGTGAACGTGGTGTCACTGAGTGGCGCGTAGGCGAACCAGCCGAACGATGCCGCACCCTGCGGGGTGAGGAAGCCGCCGACGGCGATGAGGCCACCGAAGAAGTAGAGCCAGAACGCGAAGCCGTTCAGACGCGGGAACGCGACGTCCGGCGCACCGATCTGCAGCGGCATGATGGCGTTCGCGAAGCCCGAGAACAGCGGCGTCGCGAACAGCAGCAGCATGATCGTGCCGTGCATCGTGAAGAGCTGGTTGTACTGCTCCTTCGTCGCCACGAGCTGCAGCCCGGGCTCGAAGAGCTGCGCACGGATGACGAGTGCCATCACGCCGGCGAGCAGGAAGTACAGGAACGACGTGATCAGGTACATGTACCCGATCGTCTTGTGGTCCGTGGAGGTGATCCACCGGACGATGATGTTGCCCTTCCGACCGACCTTCGACGCCTGGAAGTCCGGCGTCGAGGTGCTGGTCGGTTGGCCGACGAATGACGTGGTCATCTGGCGAGCCCCTACTTGTCGTCCGACGCCGTGACGGGCGCCTTGTTGTCAGGCTGGTTCGTGTTGGTGTTGTACTCGTCGCCGAGCAGGCCCACCTTGCCCTGGTCCTTGAGGGTGTCGAGGTACGCCTCGTACTTGGCGGGCGACACGACCTTCACCTGGAAGAGCATGAGGGAGTGGTACTCGCCGCAGAGCTCGGCGCACTTGCCCTGGTACGTGCCTTCCTTCTGCGGGATGAAGTACTCGTAGTTCGTCTTCCCGGGGAGCATGTCCTTCTTGTACAGGAAGTCGATGATCCAGAAGGAGTGGTCGACGTCGCGGGAGTCGAGCTCGATCTTGACCTTCTTGCCGACGGGCAGGTAGAGGGTCGGGAGCTGCGACTCGTCGATCGCGCCGTTCTTGTTCTCTTCTTCCTGGGCCTGGATGCCCTGGTAGTAGACGCTCTTCGACGGGTCGTTCTGGTCGATGTAGTTGAAGTCCCACGCCCAGCGCTTGCCGTAGACGTGCACCGTGGTGTCCGGCTGCGCGAACGGCTCCTCGATCGCGGCCTGGTCCTTGGCGGTGAAGGCGAAGAAGCCCAGTACGAGGATGAGCGGCACGATCGTGTAGAAGATCTCGAGCGGCATGTTGTAGCGCATCTGCACCGGGAGGCCGGTCTGGCCCTTCCGACGGCGGTAGACGATCGCCGCCCAGATGATCAGGCCCCACACGATGAGACCGACGGCGAGGAGCACGATCCAGCTGGTGGTCCACAGGCCGACGATGCGGCTGGTGTGGTTCGTGACGTCCTTCGTCTCATCGGTGCCCGGCAGCCAACCGTTGAGCTGCTGCTGCGAGCAACCCGCCAGTGCGATGACCAGACCGACGGCCACCGGGACGGCCGCCCAACGTATACGGCGATTCGAACGCACTGTTACCTCTCGGAATGACGTGAACCCGGAGCGCAGTTTCGTCGAAGACCGACGCGAGGCGCACGAAGGCGTCTCTTGGCTGGCTCCCAGCTTGGTTGGAACACTCCTAGCTTACTCGCAGCTGGTGACGCCTCGTGCACGCCCGACACACCCTCGGGCCCGATCCGACCGTGTCCGACTCGGTTTTTCCCTGGTCATCGCGGCCCTCGGAACACGGAAAACGCGAGCGGGGAGCAACCGTGTCGGTCGCTCCCCGCTCGCGTCGTCGGAACGGCTCCAGGTCAGTGGAAGCTGTCACCGCACGCACAGCTGCCCTGCGCGTTGGGGTTGTCGATGGTGAAGCCCTGCTTCTGGATGGTGTCCTCGAAGTCGATCGTCGCGCCGTCGAGGTACGGGACGCTCATCTTGTCGACGACGACCTCGACCCCGTCGAACTCGGCGGTGGCGTCACCGTCGAGCAGACGCTCGTCGAAGTAGAGCTGGTAGATCAGCCCGGAGCAGCCGCCCGGCTGGACGGCGAGGCGCAGACGGAGATCGTCGCGGCCTTCCTGCTCGAGGAGGCTCGCCACCTTCCCCGCCGCGGCGTCGCTGAGCAGGACCCCGTGCGACGACGGTGCCGTCGCGGCCGTTGTCACGGTGGTCGCTTCGGTCCCTGTGGTGATGGTGTCGCTCACTGGCGCCTCCCTCTGCTGCGGTGCCGGTCACCGCTGCCTGGTCGATTCTAAGCACGCCCACCGACGGACCGCAGCCCCTGTGGAGAACGCGCACCGAGCCTCCAGGCTGGACCCGGCGACGACGGCCGCTCAGGCCCGCGTCGCGAGGCGGGCCAGCAGGATCGTCTCGGCCGCGATCGCACGGTGCAGCACGCCGAGGTGCTGGGACTCGTTCGGGCTGTGCGCTCGCGTGTCGGGGTCCTCGACGCCCGTCACCAGGATCTGCGCCTCGGGGAACTCGGCGGCCAGGTCGGACACGAACGGGATCGATCCCCCGATGCCCTGTTCCACGGGCTCTGCGCCCCAACCCTCGGCCATGGCGGTGCGTGCCTCACGGACGGCCCATCCGCTGGTGTCCACGAGGAAGCCGTCCCCGGCGTCGGGCTCACTGATCTCCACGCGGGCACCAAACGGCGTGTGCGCGTGGATGTGGCGTTCGACGGCGGCGTAGGCGTCCCGTGCGGACTGCCCGGGCGCGACACGCACCGAGACCCGCGCCGAGACCGTCGGCAGCAGCGTGTTCGACGCGTTCGCGACGCTCGGGACGTCCATGCCGGTCACGGTGATCGAGGGCTGGAACCACATGCGCGACAGGACGTCGCCGGTGCCGACCGGCTTCGCACCCTGGACCAGGGCGGCATCGGCGGCGAGTTCGTCCTCGCTGCGGGCCGGCACCGGCGCGTCGTACGAGGTCAGCCCCTCGACCGCCACCGAGCCCGCGTCGTCGTGCAGCGACGCGAGCAGCCGGACCATCGGCAGCATCGCGTCCGGCGCCGCTCCCCCGAACATGCCGCTGTGGCTCGCGTGCTCGAGCGTCGTCAGGGTCAGCTTGAACGTGACGTTGCCGCGGAGGGAGACCGTGATCGCGGGGACCTCGGTCGACCAGTTGTCGCTGTCGGCCACCACGATGACGTCGGCGGCGAGGTGCTCCTTCTGCTCGCGGAGGAACGTGCGGAACGAGCGGGAGCCGAACTCCTCCTCGCCCTCCACGAAGAGGACGATGCCGAGGTCCAGGTCGTCGCCGAACCGCGCGTGCAGGGCACGGAGTGCGGCGACGTGGGTCATCACGCCCGCCTTGTCATCCGAGGCACCCCGGCCGTACAGGCGGTCCCCGCGGAGCGTCGGCTCGAACGGCGGGGTCTCCCACAGCGCGTCGTCGCCCTGCGGCTGGACGTCGTGGTGCGCGTAGAGCATCACGGTCGGCTTGCCGTTGCGGGCGGGGCGGACGGCGAGGACCGCGGGCTGCCCGAGCTCGACGCCGTCGAGGTCCGTCCCGGTCGCATCCGAGGCACCGGCGGGCGTGTCGCCCTCGACGGCGCTCCTGATGATCCGGACCTCGTCGAACACACCGGTGCTGCGCGCCAGGTCGGCCACGGCCTCCGCGTTCCGCCGCACGTGCGCGGGATCGAACGCCGACCAGGACACCGACGGGATCCGCACCAGGCCGGAGAGGTCGGCGATCGTCGTCGGCAGGTCGCCCTGCACCTGTTCGCGGAGGGCGTCGAGCAGGGCGGGGTCGGTCGCGGGTGCGGACTGTGCGTGGTCGGTCATGCCCGGTAATCTAGAGGACAACCGGTGCCGGGGCGTTCCCCGGCGCACCGCTCACCGACCAGCAGGAATCACCGTGGCGAAGGCAGCACCCAGGACCAACACGACAGTCAACCCCTCGGAAGAGGAACTGCTCGAGCAGGGCAAGGGTCGTCCGACGCCGTCCCGCCGCGAGCGCGAGGCAGCGAACCGCCGCCCGCTCGTCGGCAACACGCCCGTCGACAAGAAGGCAGCGCGCGCCCGGCTCAACAACGAGCGCGAGAAGGCCCGCGTCGGCATGGCGAACGGCGAGGAGCGCTACCTGCCCGCGAAGGACAAGGGCGAGCAGCGCAAGTTCGTGCGCGACTACATCGACGCGCGCTGGAACGTCGGCGAGGTGATGATGCCGATCCTCGTGGTCTTCCTGATCGTCGGGTTCGTCGCGTCCCAGACCGCTGCCGCCTCGTACGCGCTGCTGCTCGTGTGGGCGTTCGTGGCGCTGTTCATCCTCGACTGCCTCGTGCTCTGGGTCGTGCTGCGCAAGAAGCTCACCGCGAAGTTCGGCGTGTTCCAGAAGGGCACGTTCCTCTACATCCTGACGCGGGCGTGGCAACTGCGCTTCCTGCGCCTGCCGAAGCCGCAGGTCAAGCGCGGCCAGTACCCCTCCGCCTGACCCGTTCGTCCCGAAGCGCCGCCGGCCCTTGGCCGGCGGCGCTTCGTCGTTGCGGCGCGTGGGGGCCGCGCCCTGGGCCCCCGGGGCCCCCGGCGCCCCGGGCACGGTGAGATCGCACTCCGTGTCGGTTCCGCCTCTGAGCAGGCGACACGGATTGCGATCTCACCAGGGTGCGTGGCCGGTGACGGGCCGGACGGGAGGCTCGGTGCCGGGCCGCAGCGGGCCTCCCGTCCGGCGAATGCTCACGACACGTCGCGTGACGTCCCGTCCGGCGCGCTCAGCGCGCGGCGCGCGCCTCGCGCTTCAGCCGACGCCGCCGCAACCGGTTGATCCGCGTCGCCCAGGTCGGCCCCTCGTAGAGGAACGCCGTGTAGCCCTGCACGAGCGTCGCCCCGGCGTCGACGCGGGCCTGCACGTCCGCCTCGGAGGTGACGCCCCCGACTGCGATCACGCAGAAGTCGGTGGGAACGGCGGCGCGCACGCGGCGCAGGACGTCGAGCGACCGGGCGGACAGCGGCGCCCCGGAGAGTCCGCCGGCCCCCATCGCCTCGACCTCGGCGACCGGGGTCGCGAGCCCGGAGCGGGAGATCGTCGTGTTGTTCGCGATGACCCCGGCGAGCCCGAGCTCGACCGCGAGCCCGGCGATCGCGTCGATCTGCTCGTCGGTGAGGTCCGGCGCGATCTTCACCAGAACGGGGACCCGCCCGGCGGCGTCGTTCACGGCGGAGAGCAGCGGACGGAGCTGGTCGAGCTCCTGCAGCCCACGGAGACCCGGCGTGTTCGGCGAGCTCACGTTGACCGCGAGGTAGTCCGCGAACGGCGCGAGGAGCCGCGTCGACTCGAGGTAGTCGTCGACCGCGTCCGCGACGTCGACCACGCGGCTCTTGCCGATGTTCACGCCGATGACGGGCCGACCCGGGTTCCGGCGAGCTCGCTCGAGCCGGCGTGCCGCGGCCGCTGCGCCCTGGTTGTTGAAGCCCATGCGGTTGATCAGGGCGCGATCGGCGATGAGTCGGAACAGCCGTGGCTTCTCGTTGCCCGGCTGGGGCTTCGCCGTGATCGTCCCGACCTCGACGTGCCCGAACCCGAGCAGGCCGAGGCCGCCGATCCCCCTGGCGTCCTTGTCGAACCCGGCGGCGAGGCCGAACCGGGACGGGAAGTGGATGCCCATCGTCGTGACGCCGTCGTCCGCCGACGGACGAGAGTACCGCTCGACGAGCCCCCGCACGATCGGGACCTTCGGGAGCACCTTGATGACGCCGAACGCCAGGTGGTGCGCACGCTCGGGGTCCATGTTCGCGAAGACGCCGCGGAAGACGGCCCCGTACCCGGCGCGGACGATGCGTTCCGCGATGCCGCTCACGCGTCGGCCCCGGTCGTCGACTGCGGCTCACCGTGGTGGTCGATGCGAAGCTGCCCGATCGCGGACTCGAAGTCCTCGAGCGAGTCGAACGCCTGGTACACGCTGGCGTACCGGAGGTAGGCGACCTCGTCGAGTTCGCGGAGCGGGTCGAGGATCGCGAGACCGATGTCGTTCGCCTCGATCTGGCTGGCGCCGGAGGACCGCACGATCTCCTCCACCCGCTGCGCGAGCACCGCGAGGTCGGAGTCCGTCACCGGACGCCCCTGGCAGGCCTTCCGCACGCCGGAGATGATCTTCTCCCTGCTGAACGGTTCGAGCACCCCGTTGCGCTTGACGACGTTGAGCGATGCGGTCTCCGTCGTGGAGAAGCGGCGCCCGCAGTTCGGGCACTGGCGACGGCGGCGGATCGAGGTACCGTCGTCGCTCGTGCGGGAGTCGACGACGCGGGAGTCCGGGTGGCGGCAGAAGGGGCAGAACATGTCGTGCCCCAGGCTATCGGTTCGGCACGCCCACTACGGGCGGACGGGCGAACCCGTGCGGGCCGTCACCGCGGCACCGTGGGCGGGAAGCTGCTCCTCCGTCGAGAGCGCCACGATGTGCGGCGCGACCTCGGCCAGCGCGTCGGCCGTGTAGCGGATCACCTGCTGGGGCCGCAGGAACGTCGACGCCGACAGCCCGGAGCCGAACCGGGCCTGGCCGCCGGTGGGCAGCACGTGGTTCGAGCCGGCCAGGTAGTCCCCGAGACTCACGGGCGTGCTCGGGCCGACGAACACCGCGCCCGCCGCGTCGATGTCCGCCAGGACCGCGTCGTCGTCCACGGTCTGGATCTCGAGGTGCTCCGGCCCGTACGCGTTGCTCACGGTCGCCGCGTCCGCGAGCGAGTCCACCAGGACGACGGCGGACTGCGGGCCGTCGAGCGCGGCCTGGAGGCGCGTGGCCGTCCCGAGCACCGCCGTCTGTCCCGGGATGGCGGCTTCCACCGCATCGGCGAACGTCGCCGACGTCGTCACCAGGACGCTGCCGGCCTGCTCGTCGTGCTCGGCCTGGCTGATGAGGTCGGCCGCGACGTACGCGGGGTCGGCGGACTCGTCGGCGATGACCAGGATCTCGGTGGCGCCGGCCTCGGCGTCGATCCCGACCACGCCACGGACCAGGCGCTTGGCTGCGGCGACGTAGTTGTTGCCGGGCCCGGTGACGAGATCGACCGGCTCGAGGCCGATCGACGGCACGCCGTACGCCAGCGCACCGATCGCTCCGGCTCCGCCCATCGCATAGACCTCGTCGATGCCGAGGAGCCCGGCCGCGGCGAGGATCGTCGGGTGCACGGCACCGCCGTGGTCGCGCTGCGGCGGGGACACGAGCGCGATCGAACCGACGCCGGCGACCTGCGCCGGGACGACGTTCATGACGACGCTCGACGGGTACACGGCCTTACCGCCGGGGACGTACAGTCCGACGCGGCGCATCGGCTGCCAGCGCTGGTGGACCTCGGCGCCGTCGGCCAGCGTCGTGACGGACGCGGCGGGGACCTGGGCGGCACTCGCTGCCCGGACGCGGCGGATCGCCTCGTCGAGCGCCGTGCGGAGCTCCGGCGTGAGCCCGGCGACCGCGGCGGCGATGTCGGCGGCAGGTACCCGGACGGCCGCCGGCGCTCCCCCGTCGAACCGCTCGGCCTGCTCCTGCAGCGCCTCGGCTCCACGCTCGCGGACGTCGTCCACGAGCGCCCGGGCCGCGTCCACGGCGTGCCCGACGTCACCGACGGCGCGCGGCATGAGGCGGAGGAGTTCGGCGCGGACGGGCAGTCCGCCACGGAGGTCGATTCGCTGCATCATGAGGCGTCCAGCGTACCGACGTCGGATGCACGTCCGAGCACGGCGTCGATGACGGGCGCGTGCCGCTCGACGTCGTCGCTGCCCCACGAACCGACGAAGTGCAGCGTGGCGATCCGGAACGCGAGCGCGCGGACGAGCAACTGTGACCACTCCGGAATCCCGTCTCCGAGTCGCTCGAGCCCGTCGAGCGGATACCCGTGCCAGCAGCCCGCGTCCACCGCGGCGATCGCGGCACCGAGCCCCGCCGGTCGCCAGTACGGCGGCCAGTCGATGACCGCGGGAGGATGCCCGTCGGCGAACAGCACGTTGCCGAGGAGGTCGCCGTGGACCAGCTGCGACGGTGCCTCGACGGGACGGAACGCCGCGACCAGCCGGTCGAGCGACGGGTCCCGCGGCAGCTCGTCGTCGTCCCACACGGCCCGGTCCGCACGCGACCACGGGTTGTCCTTCACAGCGAGGAAGCCCGGCCGCTCGAGCCCGACGATCGCCCGGTGGAACGCGGTGCCCGCACGGATGACGTCAGCGACCCGGGTCTCGTCGGCCTGTCCGGGGAGCCACTCCCACGCTTCCCAATCACCGTGCCGCCACTCGCCTGTGGTCGTCGGGACGGGTCGAGGGGTCCGGAAGCCGTCGCCGTCCGGCAGCGACGCGAGGACCCCGGCTCGCCAGTCCGTCTCGGTGGGACCGTCGTGCGGACGGAGCACCACGGCTCCGGCACGCCACGTCAGCCCCCGGCCGCCAGCCAGTCGCTGGAGCGTCGCGCCCGTGACCCCGAACGCCCGGAGCGTGTCGGAGTCCGGAACACGACGCACGTCGACTCCCCTACACCAGACAGCGCGGACCGAGCAGGCTCTTCAGCTCGCCGAACAGGTCCGGGGTGAGGTTCACCGGGAACGGCAGCTCGAACGTCCGGGCGACGTCGTCCTTGAGCAGCTTCAGCCGGACCTCGGTGTCGCCGCTGTGCCGACCGAGCACGGCGGCGAGCTCGGTGACGATCTCGGTCGTCGCCTGGCGCTCCGGCACGCTCAGCGTCAGCGGGCCGGAGCCCATGACGTCGCCGAGGTTCGGCTGGAACATGCTCACCGCGTGCAGTGCCTTGCCGTCGTCGCGGACGTTGACACGACCACGCAGCACGACGATCGAGTCGGCCACGAGCGACGGACCGAACTCCTGGTAGGTCTTGCCGAGGAACATCACGCCGATCTCGCCGCCGAAGTCCTCGATCTGGACGATGCCGTACGGGTTGCCGCTCGTCTTCGCGACACGGTGCTGCACGCTCGTCAGCAGGCCGGCCACGGTGACCGTCTCGCCTTCGACCGAGTCGTCCATGCCGATCAGGTCCGCGATGGTGACCGACTGGTGCTTCGCGAGCTCGATCTCCAGCCCGGCGAGCGGGTGGTCGGAGACGTAGAGCCCGAGCATGTCGCGCTCGAACGCCAGCTTGTCGCGCTTCGACCACTCCGGGCGGTCGGGCACCTGCGACACCACGGTCATCGAGGGCTGTTCCTCGGCGACCTCGGCGAAGAGCGAGTCGAAGTCGAACCCGACGTTGCCGTGCACCTCGTCGCGCTTGACCTTCACCGCCGCCTCGACCGCGCCTTCGTGGATCTCCACGAGGGCCCGTCGGGTGTCGCCGAACTCATCGAACGCGCCGGCCTTGATCAGCGACTCGACGGTCCGCTTGTTCGCGGACGAGATCGGGATCTTGCGGAGGAAGTCGTGGAACGAGTCGAACGCGCCCTTCTCGGTGCGGGCCTTCACGATGTCGTCGACGACGTTGAACCCGACGTTCCGGATCGCGCCCATGCCGAAGCGGATGTCGTCGCCGACGGCCGCGAAGAAGCCGATCGACTCGTTGACGTCCGGCGGCATGACCTTGATGCCCATGCGACGGCACTCGTTGAGGTACAGCGCGAGCTTGTCGCGGGCGTCGCCGACACTCGTCAGCAGTGCCGCCATGTACTCGGCCGGGTAGTGGGCCTTGAGGTACGCGGTCCAGAACGACACCACGCCGTACGCCGCGGAGTGCGCCTTGTTGAACGCGTAGTCGGAGAACGGCAGCAGGATGTCCCACAGCGTCTTGATCGCAGCGGCCGAGTAGCCGTTGTCCTGCATCCCCTTCTCGAAGCCCGCGTACTGCTTGTCCAGCTCGGACTTCTTCTTCTTGCCCATCGCGCGACGGAGGATGTCCGCCTGGCCGAGGGAGAACCCCGCGACCTTCTGCGCGATGGCCATGACCTGCTCCTGGTAGATGATCAGGCCGTAGGTCGTGCCGATGATGTCCTTGAGCGGCTCTTCGAGCTCCGGGTGGATCGGCGTGATCGCCTGCTCGCCGTTCTTGCGGAGCGCGTAGTTCGTGTGCGAGTTCGCACCCATGGGGCCCGGACGGTACAGGGCGATGAGCGCGGAGATGTCCTCGAAGTTGTCGGGCTTCATCAGCCGCAGCAGGCCACGCATCGGGCCGCCGTCGAGCTGGAAGACGCCGAGGGTGTCGCCGCGCTGCAGGAGCGCGTACGCCTCGGGGTCCTCGAGCCCCATGGTCTCGAGGTCGAGTTCGATGCCGCGGTTCGCCTTGATGTTGTCGAGGGCGTCACTGATGATCGTGAGGTTCCGGAGGCCCAGGAAGTCCATCTTGATCAGGCCGAGCGACTCCGATGCCGGGTAGTCGAACTGCGTGACGATCTGGCCGTCCTGCTCCCGCTTCATGATCGGGATGATGTCGATCAGCGGGTCGCTCGACATGATGACGCCGGCCGCGTGCACGCCCCACTGGCGCTTCAGCCCCTCGAGCCCGAGAGCGGTGTCGAACACCGTCTTGGCTTCCGGGTCGGTCTCGACCACGGTGCGGACGTCGACGGCTTCCTTGTAGCGCGGGTGGTTCTTGTCGAAGATCCCGGTCAGCGGGATGTCCTTGCCCATCACGGGCGGCGGCATCGCCTTGGTGAGCTTCTCGCCCATCCCGAACGGGAACCCGAGGACGCGCGAGGAGTCCTTGAGCGCCTGCTTCGCCTTGATCGTGCCGTAGGTGACGATCTGCGCGACGCGTTCGGAACCGTACTTCTCGGTGACGTACTTGATCGCCTCACCGCGGCGCCGGTCGTCGAAGTCGACGTCGAAGTCGGGCATCGAGACGCGGTCGGGATTGAGGAAGCGCTCGAAGATCAGCCCGTGCCGGATCGGGTCGAGGTCGGTGATGCGCATCGCGTACGCCACCATCGAGCCGGCACCGGAACCACGCCCGGGGCCGACGCGGATGCCGTGGTCCTTCGACCAGTTGATGAAGTCGGCGACCACGAGGAAGTAGCCGGGGAAGTTCATCTGGTTGATGATCCCGACCTCGTAGTCGGCGCGGGCCTGGACCTCGTCGGAGATGCCGTCCGGGTACCGGTACTGCAGACCCTTCGCCACCTCTTTCTCGAACCAGGAGTGCTCGGTCTCGCCCTCCGGCACCGGGAACTTCGGCATGTAGTTCGCCGAGGTGTCGAACTCGACGTTGCACCGTTCGGCGATCAGCAGGGTGTTGTCGCACGCGTCGAGGTTGTCGCGGAACACGTGCCGCATCTGCTGCGGGGTCTTCAGGTAGAACTCGTCGGCGTCGAACTTGAAGCGGTTCGGGTCGTTGAGGGTCGAGCCGGACTGCACGCAGAGCAGTGCCGCGTGCGACTTGGCGTCGTGGGAGTGCGTGTAGTGCAGGTCGTTCGTGCCGACCAGCGGGATGCCGAGGTCCTTCGCGATCTTGATGACGTCGCTCATCACCCGGCGCTCGATCTCGAGCCCGTGGTCCATCACCTCGGCGAAGTAGTTCTCCTTGCCGAAGATGTCGCGGTAGTCCGCAGCCGCCTTGATCGCTTCGTCGTACTGCCCGAGGCGCAGGCGCGTCTGGATCTCGCCGGACGGGCAACCCGTCGTGGCGATGATGCCCTCGTGGTACTCCTGCAGGAGCTCGATGTCCATGCGCGGCTTGAAGTAGTAGCCCTCGATCGAGGCCTTCGACGACAGCCGGAACAGGTTGTGCATGCCGGTCGTGTTCTCGGCGAACATCGTCATGTGCGTGTACGAACCGGCACCGGAGACGTCGTCCCCGCCGCCGTCGCCCCAGCGCACACGGGTCTTGTCGGTGCGGTGCGTGCGGGGCGTGATGTACGCCTCTGTCCCGATGATGGGTTTGACGCCACCGGCCTTCGCGGCCTTCCAGAACTCGAACGCCCCGAACATGTTGCCGTGGTCGGTCACCGCCACGGCCGGCATGCCCTGCGCCGCGGTCTCGGCGACGAGGTCGTTGAGTCGCGCGGCACCGTCGAGCATCGAGTACTCGCTGTGCACGTGCAGGTGGACGAAGGAGTCGGAATCCGACACGGAACCTCCGGTTGGTGACGCTGCTGCGGGGTGGGAACAGCCTAACCGCGACGGGCGACAACCGCGGCCCCGACGGCACCGATCCCAGCCCGGACGGCGCCGCTCCCGGCGCGGAACTCAGCGGATAAGCGGCAACCAGATGTCGTCGACGATCTCGAGGATCCGCGCGTCGGGCACCCGTTTCAGCGTCATCACGAGGTCGTGCCGCATCAGGTCGGACGGCAGCGACACCAGTCCCTCCGGCCAGTCCCTGGCCGGGATCTCGCCACGGTC
The DNA here is from genome assembly GCF_049341845.1 of Curtobacterium guangdongense. Taxonomy (NCBI): domain Bacteria; kingdom Bacillati; phylum Actinomycetota; class Actinomycetes; order Micrococcales; family Microbacteriaceae; genus Curtobacterium; species Curtobacterium guangdongense. The sequence goes on along the minus strand of NZ_JBMPIT010000008.1, from coordinate 64,805 downwards.
CGCCGCGCGCTCGAGGAACACCCTGCCGATGGTCGTCCGGCCGCCCAGCAACCGCGACCGGAGGTCTGCCGGGGACAGTCCGGTGTCGGCGTTGATGTTCGACATGTACAGGCTGATCACGGTGATGAAGTCGGACCGCGCCGCGTTGAAGTCCCGCAGAGCGGCGAGGATGTCCCCACGGAGCGATCCGGTGTCCACGACGGGACGACGCTCGAACAGCCCGGCGTGCTGCAGCGCCGCGAGCACGAGGTCCACCTTCGTCGGCCACCTGCGGTAGAGCACGGGCTTCGAGGTCTCGGCGCGCGCGGCGACGCCCTCGTAGGTCAGCCCGGCGTAGCCCACCTGCTCGAGCTCCTGCCAGGCGGCGTCGAGCAGCGCCGACTCGAGCTCGGCACCGCGGCGCCGTGTCCTTGCAAGATCCACTTGCGTATCTTAACGCGCCGCAGTAGCTTGGCGCCAACAAGAAACGGGAGCGTATCTCCAATGGACAAGAACCTCAGCAGACTGGCCATCGCGCTGGTCGTCGGTGCGATGGCACCGTTGTTCGACTCGACGATCGTGAGCGTGGCGCTGCACACCCTCAGCCGCGACCTGCACACCAGCGTCGACACCATCCAGTGGGTCAGCACCGGCTACCTCCTCGCGATGGGCGTCACGGTGCCCCTCGTCGGGTGGCTGCAGAACCGCGTCGGCGGGCGGCGCCTCTGGATGGCGTCGCTCGTGGTCTTCCTGGTCGGCAGCATCCTGTGCTCCTTCGCGTGGGACGCGCCGAGCCTCATCGTGTTCCGCGTCGTCCAGGGCGTCGGCGCCGGCGCGATGATGCCGCTGCTGACCACGCTCCTGATGCAGGCGGCCGGTGGACGGAACGTCGGCAAGCTCATGGCGGTCGCGTCGCTGCCCACCGCGCTCGGGCCGATCCTCGGCCCGGTCATCGGCGGGCTCATCCTCGGTGCCGGCAGCTGGCCGTGGCTGTTCTGGGTGAACGTGCCGTTCGCGGTCGCCGGACTCGTCCTCGCGTGGCGGTTCATGCCGGCGGACGGACCGGTCGGCACGGCGCGGCTGGACGCCGTGGGCCTCGTGCTGCTCTCCCCCGCCGTCGTCGGCGTCCTCTACGGACTGAGCAACGCCAGCCGGCCGGACGGCTTCGCCCGGTTCGACGTGTGGGCACCCCTCGGCGCCGGCGTCGTCCTGCTCGCCGCGTTCGTCCTCTGGGCCACACGCCGCCGGGGCGCCGCCCTGGTGGACCTCGCCCTGCTCCGACACCGCCCGCTCGCCGCCGCGGCCACGCTGATGTTCCTGATGGGCGCGGCGTTGTACGGCGGGATGCTCCTGCTGCCGCTGTCGTTCCAGGAGCTGCGCGGGACGGACGCGCTCGGCGCGGGGCTGCTGCTCATCCCGCAGGGCGTCGGCTCGCTGCTCAGCCGGTCGCTCGCCGGACGCCTCACGGACCGGATCGGCGCACGGCTGGTCGCGGTCGTCGGGTTCGCCGTGGTCCTCGCGGCGACGATCCCCTTCGCGTTCGCGGACGGCTCCACGAACGAGTGGTGGATCGCACTCGTCCTCGTGGTCCGCGGACTCGGCCTCGGCGCCGTGATGATCCCGATCATGGCCGTCGGCTTCGTCGGGCTCGACCGACCGGAGATGCCGCACGCCAGCACCATCACCCGACTCGCCCAGCAGCTCGGCGGCGCGTTCGGGACTGCCGTGCTCGCCGTCGTGCTCTCGGGCGTCGCAGCCGGGGGCGACGCGGCTGCAGCCTTCCAGCAGGCGTTCTGGTGGGCGATCGGGATCACCGGGGTCGCGACGGTGGTCGCGCTGGTGCTGCCCGGCCGTCAGGCAGCCGGTGGCGAGACGCCGACACCCGCGTCCGCGCCCGCCCGACAGCCCGCACCCAGCACCGTCGAGTGAGCAGCAGTGGCGGCTCGACCGAGTGGCGGGCCGCCACGACTGCGCACTCGACGGGCAGCCCGAACGACCGCCAGACGCGTCAGCGCGATCAGACCGACGCGCTGCGGATCTTCTCGAGTGCGGCCGCCAGGTCGTCGGGGTACGCGGCCTGGAACTCGACCCAGTCGCCGGTCCGCGGGTGCGCGAACCCGAGCCGGACGGCGTCGAGCCACTGCCGCGTCAGCCCGAGCGACTCGGCGAGCACCGGGTCCGCGCCGTACATCGTGTCGCCGACCAGCGGGTGCCTGGTCGCGGCCATGTGCACGCGGATCTGGTGCGTCCGCCCGGTCTCGAGGTGCACCTCGAGCAGGGTCGCCGACCGGAACGCCTCGAGCGTCTCGTAGTGCGTCACGCTCGGCTTGCCGTCGGAGGTGACCGCGAACTTCCAGTCGCTGGAGGGGTGCCGTCCGATGGGCGCGTCGACCGTGCCGGACGTCGGGTCCGGGTGCCCCTGCGCGAGGGCGTGGTACACCTTCTCGACCGTGCGCTCCTTGAACGCACGCTTGAGGTGCGTGTACGCGAGTTCGGTCTTCGCGACGACCATCAGCCCCGAGGTGCCGACGTCGAGGCGGTGCACGATGCCCGCACGCTCGGCGGCGCCGGACGTCGCGATCGTGAACCCGGCGGCGGCGAGGCCACCGGGGACCGTCGGACCGTCCCAGCCTGGAGACGGGTGCGCGGCCACGCCGACGGGCTTGTCCACGACGACGATGTCCTCGTCGTCGTGGACGATCGTCATGCCGGGCACGACCGCGGGGACGATCCGCGGCGCTTCCTTCGGGGTCCATTCGACCTCGAGCCAGGAATCCGCGTGGAGCCGGTCGGACTTGTCGACGACGGCGCCGTCGACGCGCACGCCCCCGGCCGCGACGACGTCCGCCGCGAAGGACCGGCTGAAGCCGAGGAGCTTGGCGATGGCTGCGTCGACACGCTCACCGGCGAGCCCGTCCGGGACGGGCAGGGAACGCGACTCGGTCACGTCGCGTCGTGCCCCAGCGAGTCGGAAGAAGGATGACGGGAGGCTCGGGTCGGCTCCGCCACGTCGGTGGACGCAACCGGAGGAACGACCGCAGCGTCCGTGGCGGCGTCGCCACGGGCCTCCTGGCCGCCCTTCTTGGACGAGACCGTCCTGGTGCCGTCGAGGTTCACCCCGAAGACGACCAACAGCACGAAGATCACCATGCTGATGCAGATGAACGAGTCCGCGATGTTGTAGATCGCCGGCATCATCCACGGCGTCGAGATGAAGTCGACGACGTGCCCCTGCCCGAACCCGGGTTCACGGAAGAGCCGGTCGCTCAGGTTGCCGAGCGCGCCTCCGAGCAGCATGCCGAGCACGATCGCCCACCACATCGAGCGGATGCGCCGCGCGAAGACGATGATCGCGACCACGACGGCCGCGGAGACGATCGAGAACACCCAGGTCATGTTGACCGCGAACGAGAACGCGGCACCGGGGTTCCTGACGTAGAGGAACTGCAGGGCGTTCCCGAGCACGGGGACGACCTGACCGTACGGCAGGTTCGCGACGACGAGGGCCTTCACGACCTGGTCGAACGCCACTACCACGACAGCGGCGAAGGCCAGTGCCGCGATCGCGCGGACACTGACCTTCGCTCGTTGGTCTTGCTGGGACAAATCAGTTGCCGAAGCCCTGCGCCGATGCCGGCGCCGGGGTGAGACCAGACTGCTCGGTGCCCGACGAGGAGTCGAGTTCGCTGAGCTGGCTCTGGATGTAGCTCTTCAGCTGGGCGCGGTAGTCACGCTCGAACGTGCGGAGCTCGTCGATCTTGCCCTCGAGCTGCGTGCGCTCCTGCTCGAGCACCGCGACACGCTGACGGTTGGTGTTCTCGGTGTCGGCGATGATCTGGCGCTGCTTGGCCTCGGCATCGGAGACGAGGCGCGCGGCCTGGGCCTGGCCCTCGGCGATGAGCGCGTCGCGCTTCTCGATGCCTTCGCGGACGTGCTCCTCGTGGAGACGACGCGCGAGCGTCAGGAGGTTCGTGGTGCCCTCGGTGTCCTCGTCCGCGCTGACCGTGGCGGCCGGGGCTGCAGCAGCGGCCACCGGTGCGGGCTCGGGAGCGGCGGCGACGGGGGCCGGCTCCGGCTCGGGCTCGGCCGCGGGGGCGGGCTGCTCGGTCTCGGCCGACTTCGGCGCGGACTCGGCTGCCTGCAGGCGCTGACGGAGCTCGTCGTTCTCCTGGGTCAGGCGACGCAGCTCGACCACGACCTCGTCGAGGAAGTCGTCGACCTCGTCCTGGTCGTAGCCCTCGCGGAACTTGGTCGGCTGGAACCGCTTGTTGACTACGTCTTCCGGCGTCAAAGCCATTGCCGTCACCTCAATAGAACTGCTGAACGTGTGGAACCGAAACGTCTCGCTGCGAATGTACCAGGCGAGACTCCCGGTGCGGATGCCCACCGGAGCGGGCATCGATCCCGACCACCGTACACCGACGCGGGGCCCGATCCGTGATCATGACCTGGGCGTGGCGCGTCGCGGACGACGTGGACCGGGTGCTGCGGGTCAGACCGTGACCGAGATGACCCGCACGATGCTCATCAGGATGATCGTGACGAGCATCACGATGGACCAGCCGAAGTCGAGTGCGACGGCGCCCATCCGCAGTGGCGGGAGGGCGCGGCGCACCGTTCGGATCGGCGGGTCCGTGAACGTGTAGACGAACTCGGCGACGACGAGCATCCCGCCGCGGGGACGCCACGACCGGTTGAACGCCTGCACCATGTCGAGCGCGAACCGCCCCCAGAGCACGAAGAAGTACAGCAGGAGGAGGAAGTACAGGATCGTGAAGATCACGGACACGGTGCGGCTCGCTCGTCTCGGGTACGTGGTGTCCGGAGAGCACCGCGTACGGGGCGGGTGGGCCTGGGCGGCGCCACACGGTCACGAGGACCGAGCGACGCGACGACTCAGGACTGGGCGAAGAAGGACGCCTCGATGTCGGACTCTACCTCGGGCGCCTCACCGCTCACTGCGACGTGCGCCGGGGAGAGCAGGAACACCTTGTTGGTGACGCGCTCGATCTTGCCGTAGAGGCCGAGGGACAGGCCGCTCGCGAAGTCGATCATGCGGCGGGCGTCGGCCTCGGTCATCTGCGAGAGGTTGATGATGACGGGGATCCCGTCGCGGAAGCTCTCGGCGATGGACTGGGCGTCCTTGTACTCGCGCGGGTGGACGGTGAGGATCTCGTTCATTTCCTGGACCGGGGTCGCCTTCTGTGCGGTCGTGTGCGAGCGGCGGAGCGGGGTGACCTGGGCGCCGCGCTGGTGGGTGTGCTTCGGCTCGGCCGGAGCGGGGGCGGTCGCCGTGGCTGCCGGTGCGGCGGCGGGGGCCGTTGCCGGTGCTGCCTCGTGCTGCACCGCGGGAGGTGCCGGCTGCTGCTGCTGTGCGCGCGCCTGGGCCGGCGACGCCTGCTGCTGCTCGTCCTCGTACTCGAGTTCCTCGTCGGCGAGGCCGAGGTACACCATCGTCTTCTTCAACGGACCGGCCATGGTTCCTCCAGTGGTGTTCGTGCTCGTGGATGCCCTGCGACGAGGCTAGGGCGAGACCGGGCGGTTTCCGGTGATTGCCGTGCCGATCCGTAGGTGTGTCGCGCCCTCGAGCACGGCGTCGGGGAAGTCGCCGCTCATGCCGGCGGAGATGTCCGTCGCGGTCGGCACGATCCGCTGCACGCGCTCGGAGATCGACCGCAGCCGGGCGAAGGCCGGACGGGGCTCCTCGTCGAGCGGTGCGACGGCCATCACGCCCCGCAGGGCGATCGTGCCGGTGCCCACGATTCGCTCCACCATCGCCTCGACGTCGTCGGGCGCCACCCCACCACGACCGGGGTCGTCGGTGAGGTTGACCTGCACGAAGCCGTCGATCACGGGAGGCTCGGGCTCGGACTCGGTCGGGGCGAACGCGTCGACGACCGAACCGCGGTCGAGCGACTGCACCACGTGCGCGTACCGGCGGACCTGGCGCGCCTTCTTCGACTGCAGCTGTCCGACGAAATGCCACGTCAGGTCGAGGTCGGCGAGCTCCGCCGCCTTGGCCTGTGCCTCCTGGTGGCGGTTCTCCCCCACGTCGGTGACGCCGAGTGCGGCGAGTTCGCGGACGAGCGACGCCGGGTGGTACTTGGTCACCACGACGAGCGTGAGCTCGCCGGGATCACGGCCAGCGGCCCGCGCCGCGTCGGCGATGCCGTCGCGGACGCGGGCCAACCGGTCCTGGAGGCTCGTGGGAGCGTCCGACAAGAGGACTACTTCAGGAAGTCGGGGACGTCGAGCTCGTCGTCGTCGCCGTCGAAGGCCGGGTCGGCAGCGCGCTGCGCCGGCGGCTCGTGCTCCTGCGACGCCCAGGACGGCGACGAGGTGGTCGAGTCCTCGATGGAACCGGTCGAGCCGGTGGCGACCGGCACGGTCGAGCCGCCCTCGGGGTCGACCCAGCTCGAGCGACGCTCCTTGAGCTGCTGCGTCGGCTCGCCACCGTCGAAGCCCGCCGCGATGACCGTGACGCGGACCTCGTCGCCGAGCGTGTCGTCGATGACGGCACCGAAGATGATGTTCGCCTCGGGGTGCACGGCTTCCTGCACGAGACGCGCGGCGTCGTTGATCTCGAAGATGCCGAGGTTCGAGCCGCCCTGGATCGAGAGCAGCACGCCGTGCGCACCGTCGATCGAGGCTTCGAGCAGCGGAGACGCGACGGCGAGCTCGGCGGCCTTGATGGCACGGTCGGCTCCCCGCGAGGACCCGATGCCCATGAGCGCCGAACCGGCACCCTGCATGACGCTCTTGACGTCGGCGAAGTCGAGGTTGATCAGACCCGGGGTCGTGATCAGGTCGGTGATGCCCTGGACACCGGCGAGGAGCACCTGGTCGGCGGTCGCGAACGCCTCGACCATGGAGATGCCACGGTCGGAGATCTCGAGCAGGCGGTCGTTCGGCACGACGATGAGCGTGTCGACCTCGTCCTTGAGCCCGGCCACACCGTTCTCGGCCTGCGACTGCCGGCGCTTGCCCTCGAAGCTGAACGGCTTCGTGACGACGCCGATGGTGAGCGCACCGATCGACTTCGCGATGCGGGCGACGACGGGCGCGCCACCGGTCCCGGTGCCACCACCCTCGCCGGCGGTCACGAACACCATGTCGGCACCCGCGAGGGCCTCTTCGATCTCCTCGGCGTGGTCCTCGGCGGCACGACGGCCGACCTCGGGGTCCGCGCCGGCGCCGAGGCCGCGGGTGATCTCGCGACCGACGTCGAGCTTGACGTCGGCGTCGCTGAGCAGCAGGGCCTGGGCGTCGGTGTTGATCGCGATGAACTCGACCCCACGGAGGCCCAGCTCGATCATGCGGTTGACGGCGTTGACGCCGCCGCCGCCGACACCGACGACCTTGATGACGGCGAGGTAGTTGTGGTTCGTGGTCACGTCAGTCCGGCCTCCGGTTGAACCCTCAACCTCTACTTGAAGTTCAGGGTCTTTGCTGCTAGGTGTGGTGCTTGCAACGACGCTACGGGTGCGCTCGCTGCGCTGTCGTGCCGCCACGCCGCGTGTCGGGAGATGCGGTCCCGCAATTCCCCGGCCAGCCTACGACTGGGCGCGGATGATGCCGTTGTCCGGTGCGGAGACGTCGTACTCGACCGCGGTGCTCGGGTCGCGCGTCGCGTGGTCCTTCACGAGGGCGTCGAGCAGTGCGGCCTTGGCGTCGGACTCGTCCGGGCTCCCCCACACGACCCGGGAGCCGTCCTTCATGGTCAGCGTGACGTCGTCCGCCGTGGTGGCCGAGACCCCGGACACCTGCGAGCGGACCGTGGACGGCAGCGCGAGGACGACCTCGGTCATGGTGCGGAACACGCTCGACCCGAGCTTCGCGGAACCGATGTCCGCCAGGGGCATCGTGTCCGGCTGCGTCGGCGAGGACTGCACGACGATGCCGGCGGGGTCGACGAGCGAGAACGAGTCGCCGGTCTTCACGGCGACGACCGGGGAGCGCTCGGTCACGGTGACGACGAGCGTGTTCGGCGGCTCCTCCTCGGTGACGTAGCTCTCGATGAGCGGGAAGCCCGCGATGTCCTTCTTGATCGCACCGAAGTCGAGCCGGGCGAGCGGCGTGCCGATCTGCTCGGACAGGGCCTGGCGGAGCGCCGCGTCGTCGACACGGCTGGTGCCCTTGATCTCGATCGTCCGCAGGGCCATCAGCGGCGAGTACACGGCGACGAGGATGGAGACGCCGAGGACGACGACCACACCCCCCGCCGTGGCCCACGCGACGCGACGGTGGCGCGAGCGGCGGGTGAATCGACGGACCTCGGCTCGTTCGAGGAGCTTCCGGCGCTTGCGGGCGACGCGTGCTTCGCGCGCGGTCTCCGCGGCGCGGACGCGGGCGCCGATGGGCGTCTCCTCGGCGTGCTCCGGACGGGAGGCAGTGGTCGCGTCGACCACGTCCGTCACGGTCGCGACGTGCTCACGATCGCCGTGCTCGCGCTCGTGCTCGTGCTCGCCGAGCGCGCCGGCGTCCGACGTCGCGCCCTCCTGCGGACGTCGCGCCCCGTCGCGTCGGGGCGCGACGTCCGCAACGGGGTGCGATGCGCGGAGTCCGGTGGTCGCCGGAGCCGGGTCCGTCGGTGCGGGATCCGACGTTGCGGGGGTGGGCCGGGCCTCCTGATCGGTGCCGGCACCACGGCGGACGGGCAGCCGCGGGAGGCGCGGTACCCGTCGCTCACGCGGTGCGCGGTCGTGCTCGACCGGGGCCTCCGGCTGGGCCGGACCCTCGTCGAAGCCCTCTGGTCGCTTCACCGCGACAGCGCCTCGAGGACCTGCGGGATGATGCGGTACACGTCGCCGCAGCTGAGCGTCATGATGATGTCGCCGTCACGGGCGACCGCCGCCGCGCGCGCGGACGCCTCTGCCCAGTCGGGCAGGAACTCGACGCGGGACTGGTCGGCGAAGCGCTCCTGGACGAGTGCGCCGGTGACGCCGGGGACCGGGTCCTCCCGCGCGCCGTAGACGTCGAGCACGACGGTGTGGTCCGCGAGTTCCTCGTAGACCTTCGCGAAGTCACCGGCCATCAGCTGGGTGCGCGAGTACAGGTGCGGCTGGTGGATCGCGATGATCCGGCCGTCGCCGACGACGTTCCTCGCCGCCTTGAGCGCCGCGGCGACCTCGGTCGGGTGGTGGGCGTAGTCGTCGTAGACCGAGACGCCGCGCTCGACGCCGTGCAGCTCGAAGCGACGCTCGGTACCACCGAAGGCCTCGATGCCGCGGATCGCGTCGGCGGGGGCGACGCCGAGGCCGGTGAGCACCGCGAAGGCGCCGACGGCGTTGATGGCGTTGTGCCGGCCGGGGACGCGGAGGGTCAGGTGGTGGGACTCGCCCGCCGCCCGGAAGTCGACCTCGACGCCGGCTGACTCGACGATGCGCTCGATGCGGACGTCGGCGTCGGCGGCCTCGCCGAACGTGGTGATCGCCGGGGCGTCCGGTCGGGAGCGGACACCATCGGTCACGCGCTTCGCGCCGGCGTCGTCGCTCGACACGACCACGGTCTCGCTCGCCTTCGCCGCGAACTCGACGAAGGCGTCGATGAAGGCGTCCTCGCTGCCGTAGTGGTCGAGGTGGTCGGCGTCGACGTTCGTGATGAGCGCGACGGCGACGTCGTAGAGCAGGAAGGAGCCGTCGGACTCGTCGGCCTCGACCACGAACAGGTCGCTCGAACCGGGGGCCGAGCTGGTGCCGAGGGACTGGATCACGCCGCCGTTGACGAAGCTCGGGTCCAGGCCGAGCTCGACCATCGCGGTGACGATCATGCCCGTCGAGGTGGTCTTGCCGTGTGCCCCGGCGACGGCGACCAGCCGGTGCTCGGCGATCAACGCGGCGAGTGCCTGGGAGCGGTGCAGCACCGGCAGTCCGCGGCGCTGCGCCTCGAGGAGCTCGGGGTTGTCCGGCCAGAGCGCACTCGTCACGACGATCGTGTCGGCATCGCCGACGTTCGCGGCGTCGTGCCCGATGCGGACGTCGGCACCGAGCTCGCGCATCCGACCGGTCGTCGCGGTCTCGCGGGAGTCGCTGCCCGTGACGGTGTGTCCTGCTGCCAGGAACATCCGGGCGATGCCGCTCATGCCGGAGCCGCCGATGCCGACGAAGTGGACCGTGCCGAGGTCGTCCGGGATCGGCTGGGTCAGGTCCGGCTTGATGGTCATGGTTCCTCCGTGGTGCTGCCGGTGTCCGTGCTGCTCGCGTTCGTGCTGCTGGCGCTCCTGCTGCTCGCTCGCGCTGCGTCGAGGGCGAGGTCGGTCATCCGGTCCGCGCCGTCGCGGTGGCCGACGCTGCCGGCCTGCACCGCCATGTTCGCGATGCGGGAGCGGTCCTGCAGGATGCTCAGCAGCTGGAACGTCACCCAGTCCTGGTCGAATTCCTCGTCCGCGACGAGCACCGCTCCCCCGGCGCCGACGACGTCGCGGGCGTTGTGCCGCTGCTCGCCGTTGCCGACAGGGTACGGCACCAGGACGCTCGGCAGCCCGACGGCCGTGAGCTCGCAGACCATGCCGGCGCCGGAGCGCGAGACCACGAAGTCGGACGCGGCGTACGCCAGGTCCATCCGGTCGCAGTACGGCAGGACCGTGTACCCGTCGAGTTCGCTCGGACCGATGTCCGACTTGCCGCCGACGACGTGCAGGACCTGCCAGCCGGCACCGACGATCGTCGCGGCGGTACGGTTGATCGTGCGGTTGATGCTCCGGGCGCCGGACGACCCGCCGGTGACGAGCAGCACCGGTCGTGCGGGGTCGAGGCCGAACTCGGCCAGGCCCTCCGCACGGCTCGCCCGGCGGTCGAGCGACTCGATCTCGCGCCGCAGCGGCATGCCGACGACGCGCGAGTTCCGGAGGCGGGTGTTCGAGAACGTCACGCCGACGTACTTGGTCAGGAAGGCGGCGAGCCGGTTCGCCAGCCCGGGCTTGGCGTTCTGCTCGTGCACGACGATCGGCGTGCCGGTCCGCTTCGCGGCGATGTACGCCGGTGCGGACGCGTAGCCGCCGACGCCGAGGACCACGTCGACCTCTCGCTCGCGGATGATCTGCTCGGTGCGCTTGACCGCCGCCCAGAACGCCGTCGGGAACCGCAGCGCCGCGGCGTTCGGCTTCCGCGGGAAGGGCAGCCGCGGGATGGTCAGCAGCTCGTAGCCGCGCATCGGGACGAGTCGCGACTCGAGTCCCTCCGCGGTGCCGAGCACGATGACGGAGTCCTCCGGGGAACGCTCGGTCAGCCGGTCCGCGACCGCGAGCAGGGGGTTGACGTGTCCGGCGGTGCCGCCGCCGGCGAAGAGGTAGGTGCTCACCGGAGGGATCCGTTCCGAAGGTCGTTCGTCCGGGGCAGACCGTGCTTCCCGGGGAGTTCGCGGGCGAAGGACAGCACGACGCCGATCGCGACCAGGGTCATGATGAGCGCGGATCCACCGGCGGAGATGAGCGGCAACGGCACGCCGAGCACGGGCAGCAGCCCGAGGACGACGCCGATGTTGACGAGTGCCTGCCCGATGATCCAGGCGAGCACACCGCCGGTGACCGTCCGGACGAAGGCGTCGTCGGACACGCGGATGATGCGGACCATGCTGATGGCGAGCACCACGAAGAGGGCGAGCACCACGACGGCGCCGATGAGGCCGAGCTCCTCACCGATGATCGCGAAGATGTAGTCGTTGTCGGCCTCCGGCAGCCAGGACCACTTCGCCTTGGAGTTGCCGAGCCCGACGCCGAACACCCCACCGGAGGCCAGTGCCCACATGCCGTGGACCGGCTGCCAGCAGAGGTCCTGGTACTGGCTGGTGTCGGTGCAGCCGGAGAGCCACGCGCTGATGCGGGACGACCGGGAACTCGACGCCATGGTGACGAACGGCAGGAGGACGAGGATCGCGCCGACACCGATCCCGAGGTGGCGGAGGCGGACCCCACCGACGAACATCGCGCCGAAGACCAGGATCATCATGACCATCGCCGTTCCCTGGTCTCCGCCGAACAGCACCAGGCCGATCGCGCCGGCCACGACGAGGGCGATGGGCGGCAGGATCTGCTTCCACTCGTCCAGGCGGTTCCGCTTCTGGTAGATGATCGTGCCGATGCCGAGCACGAGTGCGAGCTTCAGGATCTCGGACGGCTGCGCGGTGAAGGAGCCGAGCTTGATCCAGTTCCGGTTGCCCTGGATCGAGTAGCCGAGCGGCGTGAGGACGACCGCGGCCTGCACGATGAGCCCGAGCACGATCACCCAGCGCGAGTACCGCCGCCAGAACGCCGTCGGGATGCGGCTCGCGATGAGCATGAGCGGAACACCGATGATCGCGTACATGCCCTGCCTGGTGAAGGCGCCGAAGAAGTCGTGCGTCTCCTTGTACTGCTCGACGCTCGACGAGGACAGCACCATCACGACGCCGAAGACGACGAGGAACAGGGTGACACCGAGGATCGTGTAGAACGAGCTGGACTCGGCGACGAAGACGTTCTTGACGGCGACGACCGCGCCGTTCGTGCGACGTGCGGCGTTCTGGGTGGACGTGGTCACGCGGCCGCTACGGCCGTTCGGAAGATCCGTCGTCGCCATCGGCGTTTCCTCCCAGGTGCTCGTGGACCGCCGCCGCGAAGCGCTCGCCTCGGTCCGCGTAGGAGCCGAACTGGTCGAACGACGCTGCAGCCGGGGCGAGGAGGACCGTGTCGCCCGGTCTCGCGACCGACGCGGCATGCCGGACCGCCTCGGGCATGACCTGATCAGTGTCCGATGCTTCGACCTGCAGGACGGGCACCGACGGCGCGTGTCGCGCGAATGCCTCGAGCACGGGGCCTCGGTCGGTCCCGATCACGACGACGCCGCGTGCGGTGGGGCCGAAGCGCTCGACCAGCCCGTCGATGTCGACGCCCTTGAACAGGCCGCCGACGACCCAGACCACGGACTCGAACGACGACAGCGACGCGGTCGCGGCGTGCGGGTTCGTGGCCTTCGAGTCGTCGACCCAGGCGATGCCGTCGGCCGTCGCCACGAGCTCGGTGCGGTGGTGGTCGGCGCGGAAGGCCTGCACCGCGCTCTGGATCGAGCTCGGGCGGACGGAACCGGCACGGGCCAGGGCAGCGGCGGCCAGGACGTTCATCGTCATGTGCGGGCTCGCGAGCCCGGCCTGCTCGAGGTCGGCGTGCGTGGCCAGCTCGAGCGCGCTCTTCTGCCGGTCCTCGGTGAAGGCCCGGTCGCAGAGCACGTCCTCGACGACCCCGACCTCGCCGGGTGCGGGGATGCCAGGAGTGAAGCCCACGGCACGGCAGCCCTCCACGACGTCGGCGTCCTCGACCATCGCGCGGGTCACCTCGTCGGTGACGTTGTACACGCACGCCAAGACGGTCCGCTCGTAGACCTTCGCCTTCGCGGCGCGGTAGGCCGCGGCGGACCCGTGCCACTCGAGGTGGTCGTCGGCGATGTTCAGGCACGCCGACGCGAGCGGCAGCACCGCGCCGTCGCCGGAGTCGGCCATGTAGTGCAGCTGGTGGCTGGAGAGCTCGACCACCAGGACGTCGAAGCCGTCCGGGTCGCGCACGACGTCGAGCACGGGCACGCCGATGTTGCCGCAGGCGACCGCGCGCAGTCCTTCGGCCTCGTACATCGCGGTGGTGAGCTGCGTCGTGGTGGTCTTGCCGTTGGTCCCGGTGATCGTCACCCACGGCGCGGCGACCGGGCCGCGGACGACCTTGTCGCGTACGCGCCAGGCGAGCTCGATGTCGCCCCAGACGCTGCTGTGCTCCACCGCCCACCGCACGGTCGGGTTGTGCGGCGGCAGGCCCGGCGAGACCACGACGAGGTCCGGTGCCTGCTCCTGCAGCGCTGCGGGCACCACGTCGAGCGGCGTCTGCACGAAGCGGGCCCCGATCACCGCGAGGAGCTCGACGCTGTCCGACGGCGCGTCCGTGGAGTACACCGTGACGGTGCTGCCGAGCTCGACGAGCGTGTCCGCGACCGAGAAGCCGGTCGCGCCGAGGCCGAGCACGGCGACGTCGAGGCCCTTCCAGCCCTCCGAGTACCAGCTGTCGAGACCATCCAGACGGTCAGCCAACGCGCGCGATCCATTCCAGGTAGAAGAGGCCGATGCCGGCCGCGACGCAGAGTCCGGCGATGATCCAGAACCGCACGACGACCGTCACCTCCGCCCAGCCCTTGAGCTCGAAGTGGTGGTGGAGCGGACTCATCCGGAAGATGCGCTTGCCGCCCGTGATCTTGAAGTACGCCCGCTGCAGGATGACCGAGCCGGTGACGATGAAGAACAGGCCGCCGATCAGGATGAGCAGGAGCTCGGTGCGGCTGAGGATCGCGAGACCGGCCAGCGCGCCACCGAGGCCGAGCGAGCCGGTGTCGCCGAGGAAGATCTGCGCGGGGGACGTGTTGTACCAGAGGAACCCGATCAGGCCGCCGCAGACCGCGGCCGCCACGACCGCGAGGTCGAGCGGGTTCGCCACCGTGTAACAGGCGTGCTCCGTGCTCGCGTCGAGCCGCGCACCGCCGCACATCTGGTTGGACTGCCAGAACGAGATGATGACGTAGGACCCGATCGCGAGGATGCTCGATCCGGTCGCGAGCCCGTCCAGGCCGTCGGCCACGTTCACGCCGTTCGACGTCGCGACCGTCAGGAAGACGATCCACGCCAGGAACAGGATCGTGCCGATGACCGTCCCGAGCGCCATGAAGTCGAGCCACGGGATGTCGCGGATCGCGGACACCATCGTCGATGCCGGCGGCTTGCCGTTCCCGCTCGGGACGACGAGCGCGATCGTGGCGAAGATGACGCCGACGATGACCTGGCCGAGGATCTTCGCCCATCCGCCGAGACCGAGACTGCGCTGGCGCCGGACCTTGAGGAAGTCGTCGACGAAGCCGACGAGCCCGAGCCCGACCATCAGGAACAGCACGAGCACGCCGGACAGCGTGATCGAGTCCCGCCCGATCAGGTGACCGACGAAGTACCCGAGCACCGTGCCGAGGATCAGGACGATGCCGCCCATCGTCGCGGTGCCGCGCTTGGTGTGGTGCGACTGCGGCCCATCGTCGCGGATGAACTGTCCCCAGCCGAGACGGTGGAACAGCTTGATGAACAAGGGCGTGAGCAGCAGTGTGAACACCAGCGACACGGCGCCGGCGATCAAGAGGGCGATCATACGGAGACACCTCCGAGACGGTCGCCGAGGAATCGCAGCCCGGCCGACTTCGAGGACTTGACGAGGACGACGTCGCCGGGGCGGACCATCTCCTGCAGGGTGTGGACGGCGTCGTCGACGTCCTCGATGAACACGGACTCGCCGTCCCACGATCCCTCGAGGGTGGCGGCCTGGTGGATGGGCATCGCGCCGCGGCCGACGACCACGAGCTGTCCGATGCCGAGACGCACGACGAGCCGACCGATGCGGTCGTGCTCCTCGACGGAGTACTCCCCGAGCTCGGCCATCTCGCCGAGCACGGCGATGGTCCGCTCCCCCGGGCGCACGATCTGCGCGAGGGTGCGGAGCGCAGCGGCGGTCGAGTCCGGCGACGCGTTGTACGCGTCGTTGATCACGGTGACGCCGTCCGGACCGCCCTGGAGGAGCTCCATGCGCCAGCGCTCGGCGCGCGTCATCGACGCGAGCGCGGCGGCGCCGTCGGCCAGTGGCACACCCCAGCGGTGCGCGACGGTCAGCGCGGCCGTCGCGTTCATCGCGTGGTGCTCGCCCAGGATGGCGAGGCTGACGTCGACGGTCTCGGGGACCTGCCCCGAGCCTCCTGGCCGGTCCTGGTCCTGGTCCTGGTCAGGTCGGACGGGAGGCGCGGTGAGCGTGAAGCGCGTGCCGTCGCGGTCCGTGGACACACCGGACAGGCGGTAGTCGGCGTCGTCCGACGTGCCGAAGCCCACGACGGATGCGGCCGTGAGGCCGCGCATGGCGGCGACGCGGTCGTCGTCGACGTTGAGGAGCGCGGTCGCGCTGGCCGGCAGGTCGGTGACCATCTCGGACTTCGCGCGCTGCGTCGCCTCGATGCCGCCGAACTCCCCAGCATGGGCGAGGCCGACCTTGAGGACGACACCGACGTCGGGTTCGGCGATGCGGACGAGCGCGGCGATGTGGCCGATGCCGCTCGCACCCATCTCGACGACCAGGTAGCGCGTGTCGTGCGTGATCCGGAGCATCGAGATCGGTGCGCCGACGTGGTTGTTGAACGACCCCTCCGGCGCGACGGTCTCGCCGTGCTGCTGCAGGATGGTCCGCAGCATGTTCTTCGTGCTCGTCTTGCCGTTCGATCCGGTGATCCCGACGACCTTGAGGTCGCCACCGGCACGGACGCGGGCGACCACCTCGTGTGCCAGTGCGGCGAGGGCGGCGTACCCGTCGGCGACGACGATCTGAGCGGTCGCGGAGCCGTCCGGCAGCTCGGTCTCGTGTTCGGTGATCACGAGGGCTGCACCGGACTCGGCGGCCGACGGCACGAACCGGTGTCCGTCGGTCTCCTCGCCGAGCAGGGCGAAGAAGACGCTGCCGGCGCCGACCAGACGGGAGTCGGTCTCGACGGAGCCGTCCACGACCGTCTCGGCGGCACCGCGAACGAGCTCGCCGTCGACCGCGGCGGCGATCTCGGCGAGGGAGAGGGCGATCATCGCACTTCCTCCACCGGGCCGGCGTTCGGCTCCCAGCCGGCCTCGCGGAGGGCCGCACGGGCCTCGTCGCGGGCGGAGTACGGGGTCCTGACCCCCTGGATGTCGCGGTAGTCCTGGTGACCGGGGCCGGCCCACAGGATCGAGTCCCCTTCGCCGACGAGTCCCACCGCGGTGCGGATCGCCGCTTCCGGCGGGCTGACCTCGTGGATCTCGTGGTCCGGGAACGCTTCGCGAGCGGCGTCGACCAGGGTCTTCCTGATGGACGCGGCGTCCTCGAAGCGGGGGTGGTGGTCGGTCACGACGAGGATGTCGGAGCCCTCGGCCGCGACGCGGGCCATGTCGCCGCGCTTCGTCGTGTCGCGGTCGCCGTCGGCGCCGAACAGCATGACGACCTTGCCGGGGGTGAACTGGCGCACGGCGGCGAGGGTGTTGAGGAACGCGTCGGGGCTGTGCCCGAAGTCCACGTAGACGCTCGGCCCGCGGTCGCCGGAGACCCGCTCGGTGCGGCCGGGCAGGTAGCACTCGATGGCGCTGACCGTCTGGTCTGCACCGTCCTCGTAGTGCCGGTGGTTGCTCTCGAGCGCGTGCGCGATGGCGCCCAGCTCGAACCCGCCCTCGACGAGCATCACGATGGCCAGCGCGGCGTTCGCGGCCATGTGCCAGCCGATGAGGGGCACACGGGTGGTGAGCTCGCGACCCTCGGGGCCGGTCAGACGGAACTCCGTGTACGCGGCGTGCGCGTCGACGATGTCGACGTGCCACTCGGCATCGACCTCGGGGTGCACGGTGATCGTCGTGACGGGGATGCGGGAGTCCTGGACGACGCGCTGACCCCAGTCGGTGTCGAGCGAGACGACGCCGCGACGACCGTGCTCCGGCTGGAACAGCGGCAGCTTCGCCTGGTAGTACTCCTCCATGTCGGCGTAGTCGTCGAGGTGGTCGTGGCTGAGGTTCGTGAACGCCACGACGTCGAAGACGATGCCGTCGACACGGTGCCGGCTGAGGGCCTGCGCGCTCACCTCGACGGCGACCGCGCGGACCTCGCTCTCGCGCATGCGGGCGAGGAGCGCGTGCATCTCGCTCGCCTCGGGGGTCGTGAGCCGACTCGTGACGCTGAGCGAGCCGATGTGGCGCTCCGCGGTGGAGCTGAGGCCGGAGACCAGGCCGAGCTGCTTGAGGATCCCCTCGAGGATGTAGGACGTGCTGGTCTTGCCGTTCGTGCCCGTGACCGCGAAGAGCTGCGGCAGGTCGGTCGCCTCGTCCGGGTGCGTGCGGTAGACCCACGCCGAGACGTCGCCGAGCGCCGCTCGGGGGTCGTCGACGACCAGGACCGGCAGCCCGGACGGCTGGGCCAGTGCCACGCCGTCGGCATCGGTCAGGACCGCGACGGCACCGCGCTCGGCTGCCTGAGTCGCGAACTCCGCGCCGTGCCGGTTCGCACCGTGCACGCCGACGAACAGGTCACCCGGCTGCACCTCGGCAGCGCTCAGCGTGACACCGGTCGTCTCGACCGCGTCGAGCGAACCGACGACCCGCAGGCCGAAGGCGTTGGCCAGCTCGGCCACGGCCCTCGGGGTCGGGTGTTCGGGTCGGAGGACCGGGGGGATCCGTGCGGACAAGTGCTCCTTCTTCCTCTCCACGTGGACGGGTGCGTCTACCACGTCGACGGGTAGGCCTACCACGTCGATGGATAAGTCTGTGCCTCGGTCGTGGAGGGGGCGACACGGTACTTCTCGAGCACCTGGGACATGAGTGTGCGGAACGCCGGAGCCGCTCCGCTGGACCACTTGTTGGCCTGCGGCTTCGTGAACGTCACCGTGACAACATACTGGGGGTCCTCCGCGGGTGCCATTCCGGCCACCGAGGTGATGCGCTCCGAGCCGTAGCCCTTCGAGCCCTCGGCGACCTCGGCGGTCCCCGTCTTCGCGGCGATGTTGTAGCCGGAGATCGGCTTCATGCCCACGAGCGTGCCACCCGTGACCACGCTCTGCAGCATGTCGGTGACCTGGGTCGCCGCGTTCGCGGACACGACGCGCTCACTCTGCACGTCGGGCGCGTCGATCGTGGTGCCGTCGGCCGTGGTGCAGCCCTTGACGAAGTGCAGCGGGATGCGGACACCGTCGTTGGCGATGGTCTGGTAGATGCTGGCGACCTGCATGGCCGTCGTCGAGATGCCCTGCCCGAACATCGAGTTGATGTCCGTCTGCTGGTCCCAGTTCGGGCTCGCCCCGTACTGCATCCCGGGCTGACCCGGGTAGTCGATCGCGGACTCCGGCTGGAACAGACCGAACTTCTTCATGACGTCGTAGCGCTGCTGCTCGGTCAGGCGGGAGCCGAGCTCGGTGATGCCGACGTTCGACGAGTCGCGGAGGATGCCCGTGAGCGTCAGGTTCTCGGTCTCGTGGAACTCGGAGTCGTGGATCGTGCCGCCCCACGGGAACGTGCGTGAGTACGGCACGGTGACACCGGTCGTCGGGGTGGCCTTGCCCTGGTCGATCAGCGCGGCCGCGATGGCCGCCTTGATCGTCGACCCCGGCTCGTACGTGTCGGTCAACGCCCTGGACCCGAACGCGCCCTTGTCGGTCGTGCCGTCGACGTTGTTCGGGTCGACCGTCGGGTAGTCGGCGACCGCGAGCACCTCGCCGGTCTTCGCCTTCACCACCGTGGCGGTCGCGGACACCGCACCGAGCTGCTGCGCGGCGTCGGCGATGTCCTGCGCGGCCATGTACTGCAGGTCGCTGTCGATCGTGGTCTCGAGCGTGCCGCCGTCCTTGGCTTCCTTCGTGGTGACCGTGCTGCCCGGGAGCTGCACACCGTCCTCACCGCGCTCGTACGTCTCGGAGCCGTTCGTGCCGGCGAGGCACTTGTTGTACGCGTACTCCAGACCGGCCTGGGCGCCGTCGGTGCCCATGAACCCGGTGATGTTGCCCGTCGTCGCACCGGTCGGGTACGTCCGGGCGGACTGCTGCTGCGGGTACAGCCACGGTACGTCGAGGGCCTGGACCGCCTCGTAGTGCTTCACGTCGAGCCCCTTGACCAGGTAGGCGAAGTCCGACTTCGGGTTCGCCTCGATGGCCTTCTGCATCGCTGCGGCGTCCCCACCGGACGCGTCGGCGATCGCCTTCAGTGCATCGGACACGGTGATGTCCTTCGTGCGGGTCCCGCCGAGCTTGCCCTCGAAGTCCTTCACCAGGCGCGGGGCCGTCGTGATGTTGTACCGCGTGACACTGTCGGCGAGCTCGGTGCCGTTCCGGTCGACGATCGACCCGCGCGCGCCGTACAGCGTCACGGGGATGCTGCGCTTGGCGCTGGAGGCCTTGTTGAGCTCGGCCGCCTGCACGACCTGGATGTCGACCAGGCGGATCACGAACACCGCCACGAGGGCGATCACGGCGACGATCACGACGCTGTATCGGAGTCGACGGTTGCGGATCGTCTTCGTCACGCGGTGCGGTCCTTCCCGGGCGGTACTGACCCCGTGGTCACCTGGTGGACGGCGCCTGGAGCTGGTTCGGGTCGGACTCTACGGACGACTTGGACGAACCCGAGTCCGACGCGCTGGCGCCGCTCGTGTTCCCAGCGTCGTCCGTGGCCGTCGCCGAGCTGTCCGTCGATCCGGTCGCCGCCCCGTTCTCCTTGCTGGTCGACGTGTCACCCTGCTTCGCGACCAGGGGGACGTCGTCGAGCAGCGAGTTGGGGACCTGGTTCGCGGTGTTGCCCGTCGCCTCGTCCGGGGTCGCCGGGGTGGGCGTGCCGTACACCCGGCCGGTCTTCGGGTCGAGGTACACCGGCGTCGAGTTCGCGATCATCCCGAGGGCCTGGGCGTTGCGCGCCAGGTTCTGCGGCGAGTCGAGCACCCGGAGGTCCTCGGACAGCGACTGCTGGGTGCGGCTGAGCTTGGTCTGCTCCGCCGTGAGCGAGTTCAGCTCGTAGGCGCCCTGGCTGAGCACCATGCTGATGCCGAGCTGCGCCAGGAGCAGGATGCCGAGCGCCGCGACCGCCACGATCGCGTAGGCGATGCGCGGACGTGCTCGACGCTGTGCCCTGGTCGGGGTGACCTCGACGAGCTCCGGTCGGTTGCGGGACGGGCGCGGTGCGCGCGACGGGGCGACGACGGGGTCGACGAGTGCGAGGTTCGTGCTCATGTCACTTCCGGATCCGCTCGGCCGCGCGGAGTCGCACGGGTGTTGCTCGGGGGTTGGCGGCGCGTTCGGCCTCGTCGGCCAGTTCCGCGCCCTTGACGATCAGGGAGAAGGTGGGGGCGTGCTCGGGGAGCTCCACGGGCAGGTCCGCCGGTGCGCTCGAGGTCGTCCGCTTGACGAGGGCCCGCTTGACGATGCGGTCCTCGAGCGACTGGTACGACTCGACGACGATGCGGCCACCCACGGCGATGGAGTCGAGTGCCGCGGGGATCGCCCGCTCGAGCACGCTGAGCTCCGTGTTGACCTCGATGCGGAGCGCCTGGAACACGCGCTTCGCCGGGTGGCCCTGCCGCTGGATCGCCACGGGGGTGGCGTCGTGGAGGACCTGCACGAGGTCGCCGGACATCGTGAACGGCGTCTCGGCACGGCGCTCGACGATGGCCTTGGCGTACCGGCCGGCGAGCTTCTCCTCGCCGTAGCGCTGGAAGATCCGCCGGAGTTCGCCCTCGTCGTACTCGGCGAGGACCTCGGCGGCGGTGATGCCCTGCGTCCGGTCCATCCGCATGTCGAGCGGCGCGTCCTGGCTGTAGGCGAAGCCTCGCTCGGCACGGTCCAGCTGCAGCGACGAGACGCCGAGGTCGAACAGCACGCCGTCCACCTCGTCGAAGCCCTCACCGCGGATCGCGTCGACGATCTCGTCGTACACGGTGTGCACGAGGCGCACCCGGTCGCCGAAGCGAGCGAGCCGCTCCCCCGCGATGCCGAGAGCGTCGGTGTCGCGGTCGAGGCCGATGAGCGTCAGCTCCGGGAACCGCTCGAGCAGCCCCTCGGAGTGTCCGCCCATGCCGAGCGTCGCGTCGACGACGACCTTGCCGGGTCCCTCGAGCGTCGGCGTGAAGAGGTCGACGATGCGCTCGAGCATGACGGGGGTGTGCGGGAATCGTTCGGTCTCTGCCATGTCCAGCCCTGCTCTTCGTGGGCCGCGGGTCCGGATCCCCATCCATACCGACCTGACACCGGGGAAGGTGCATCAGGGCGGACGGCTGGGAGTCCCGATCCGCGGATCAGAAGATGCCCGGGATCACCTCCTCGTCGTTCTCGGCGAAGGCCTCTTCGGCCTCGGCGTAGTAGGCCTCCCACGCGGTGGTCGACCAGATCTCGGCACGGTCACCGCTGCCGATGACCGTGAGGTCCCGCTCCAGCCCCGCGTACTCACGGAGGTTCTGCGGGATCGTCACGCGGTTCTGCTTGTCGGGCTGTTCTGCGCTGGCCCCCGAGAGGAACAGGCGCATGTAGTCCCTGGTGCGCTTCGACGTCATCGGCGCCTGACGGATGCGTTCGTGGAGTTCCTCGAACGTCCTGGCACTGAAGACCACCACGCAGCGCTCCTGCCCACGGGTCATCACGAGACCCCCGGACAGTTCGTCCCGGAACTTGGCGGGGAGGATCACGCGACCCTTCTCGTCCAGCTTCGGGGCATGGGTACCGAGCAGCACGTCGGGGCCTCCCCTCAGCTCCACCGGTTGTCGATGGGCCCCACGGTACTCCACTTCCCTCCACCGCGGTGGAAATCCACTCCCCAAAACACCCCTGACACCCCTTTTGGGGCGAAGACGGGAGGCTCCCATCACCTTGGGTCGGCAGCTCAGGCCCGGAATCCCGCGGTTCTTCCGGGTTGGGCCACCTGGGGAGGAAAGTGGAGGGTTATCGCAGCCCTCGGCGCGTGGCGGGTGCCGCGCGAGCACGTCCGAGCACGAAAAAACGGGGCCGGCCCGTGTGGGCCGACCCCGTGGAGGAGTGTGGAGTGGAGTCCTACTGACTCTGGTCGTTCCGCTTGTCCCAGCGGTCGTTCATGCGGTCCATGAAGGAGCCGCCCGACGCCGACGACCCGCGAGCACCACCGGACGACGGCGTCCGGGGGGCCTTGGCCTTCGGCGCTCGCATCCCCGGGCGCAGCGCGAAGAGCACGCCCGCGAGCATGACGACGAAGCCGACGATGCCGATGAGGGGCTGGCGCATGACCAACCCGAGGATGACGACGGCGACTCCAGCGAGCGCGCCCAGGACACCGAGTGTGATCGACGTGTAGGTCGGTCGCCCCTGTCGCCGGGTGACGCGCGCCACGAAGTCGGAGTCGTTCTGGTAGAGGCTGCGCTCCATCTCTTCGAGAAGTCGCTGCTCTTGCTCCGAGAGTGGCATCTTGATTCCCTCTTTGTCCCTGGGATCAACGCGTGGTCAGTGGACCGATTGTATGTCTCGGCCACCCACTAGGGTAGGGATCGTGGCTGAGAGTACGCGATTAGTGGACCTCGTTTCGGCTCGGATCGATCGAGCGCTCGACGAGCAACGTGATCGCCTCCTCGCGATCAGTCCCGACCTGGCTCCGTTCAACGAGTACGCGCGGGACCTGCTGTCCGGCGGCAAGCGCTTCCGGGCGCTGTTCTGCTACTGGGGATGGCAGTCCGTCGCGGGCCGTTCCGGCTCGTTCGACCCCCTCGCCGAGGGCGCCAGGCAGACCACGGCAGAAGCGGTCGTCACCGTCGCCGCCGCGCTCGAGGTCTTCCACGCCGCAGCCCTGGTGCACGACGACATCATGGACCGCTCGGACACCCGTCGCGGCCGTCCCGCCGCACACCGCCGCTTCGAGTCCCGCCACGAGGAGTCCGGGTGGGTCGGCGACCGCGCGCTCTACGGCACCAACTCCGCGCTGCTCCTCGGCGATCTGCTGCTCTCCCTGAGCGACGCCGTCTTCGACGAAGGCCTCGCGCTCCTCGACCCGGTCCGGGCACGCATCGTCCGCCAGGAGTTCCACGCCATGCGGCTCGACGTCACGGCGGGGCAGTACCTCGACATCCACGAGGAGACGGCCTGGCCGACCGTGGACGAGAGCGAACAGCTCCTCCGCGCGCAGCGGGTCATCGTCTTCAAGTCGGCGAAGTACTCGGTCGAGGCGCCCCTCGTCATCGGTGCGCTCGTCGCCGGCGCGACCGAGTCCCAGCTCGAGGGCCTCCGCGCCTTCGGCCTGCCGCTCGGCGTCGCGTACCAGCTTCGCGACGACATGCTCGGCGTCTTCGGCGACCCGGAGCTCACGGGCAAGCCCGCCGGTGACGACCTCCGCGAGGGCAAGCGCACCGTCCTGATCGCCACGGCACGCAAGGCGCTGCCGGGTGGTGCACGCTCGCTCCTCGACGAGCTGCTGGGCGACCCGGACCTCGACGAGGACCAGGTGCAGATGCTCCGCGCGACCCTCACCGAGTCGGGTGCCGTCACCGCTGTCGAGCGCTCGATCGACCGGCACGTGCAGCGTGCGAAGGCGGCGCTCGACGCCGCTCCGCTCACGCCGTCGGCGCGGGAGCAGCTCGCGACGCTGGCCGACACGGTCAGCCGCCGCGTGGCCTAGTCGTAACCACCAGTCGAAAGGGAGGCACGGTGCCAGCTGGCACCGTGCCTCCAGTCCGATGGCGGCTAGAGCAGGGACTGCGCGATGCGGCGCACCTCGGCCTTGCGGCCGGCGCGCAGCGCGTTGATCGGCGAGTCGCCGATCGCGTCGTCCACCGTGAGCATCCAGCGCACGGCTTCGTCGTCCGAGAAGCCGTTGTCGTTCAGCACGATCAGCGTGCCGCGCAGCTCCGGCCGCGGTTCTCCGTCCTCGAAGAACTCGCTCGGGACGCGCAGCACGCCGCCGATGCGGGCGGGCAGCAGGGTGCGCTGCTCGAACAGGCGGTGGACGCGGCCGGGGCTCACGCCGAGCATCTCGACGAGGTCCGGGACCGTCAACCAGCGTTCGGAAAGGGTCATGTCATCCGTGGGTGTGGCACTCACACGCCCATGTTGCCAGAGTGCTGCGGAACCGAGCACCAACTCACGAGTCACATTCGTCACACACTTCACACTCGACTCTCTGGTTGACTTGCGATTCACGACATGCCAGCGTGGAGCCACCTGTGAGTGCGCGCCTGCGTGCGCACGGCTCACCCGGAGACAGGAGCACACCGTGGACACCGAAGCCCAGGACCGCGCTCGACGCGCACGATCTGCACGATTCGCCACCATGCCGATCGTCCTCGCCGGGACGATCGCCGTGACCGCCGGCCTCACCGGCCCGGTCGCCCACGCCGAACCCCGTCACGACGACGACTCGAACAACAAGCGCCACGTGGACGAGGACCAGAACGTCGGACACCGCTCGGTCTTCGGCACCGCGGTCGCACGCCCGTCCCAGACCACCGTGACCACCGTCGCCGCGGTGCAGAAGGCCCCGACGACGTACACCGTGCGCCAGGGCGACACCGTCTCGGGCATCGCCGCCCGCTACGGCCTCTCCGCGCAGGAGATCCTCGTGCGCAACGGCCTGGGCTGGAACACGATCATCCACCCGGGGCAGTCGCTCCACCTCGCCTCGACACCCGTCGCGACCACCGCCAGCGCGACCACCTCGTCGAGCGCGACGTACCACGTCAAGCAGGGCGACACGATCTCGGGCATCGCGGCCCGGGTCGGCGTGTCGACCAGCGCACTGCTCGGCGCGAACAAGCTCTCGCTCGGCAGCGTCATCTACCCGGGCCAGTCGCTCGCGGTGCCCCGCGCCGGGTCCTCGGCAGCTGCGGCTGCTCCGGCCGCTGCTGCCCCGGCCGCCGCTGCCCCGGCCGCCGCTGCCCCGGCCGCCGCTGCTCCGGCCGCGTCGAAGGGCGGATCGGTGACCATCGGCAACGGTGACACCATCGCGTCGATCGCGGCCTCGCACGGGGTGTCCGTCTCGGCGCTGCTGTCCGCCAACGGCCTGACCTACACGAGCACGATCTACGCCGGCAAGACACTCGTCCTGCCGTCGTCCGGACCGTCGCTCACCACCGAGCAGCGCGCGAACGCCGAGACCATCGTCAGCGTCGGGCGCTCGCTCGGCGTCTCCGACCGTGGGCTGGTCATCGCGCTGGCCGCCGCCATGCAGGAATCGGGTCTCCGGAACCTGTCGCACGGCGACCGGGACTCGGTGGGGCTGTTCCAGCAGCGGCCGAGCCAGGGCTGGGGCACGGCTGCGCAGCTGCAGGACCCGACCTACGCGTCCAGGCTGTTCTTCGGCGGCAAGTCGAACCCGAACGCGGGCAAGACCGCGGGACTGCTCGACATCCCCGGCTGGTCCACGAAGAGCGTGACGGACGCCGCACAGGCCGTGCAGCTCTCCGCGTACCCGAAGGCGTACGCACAGTGGGAGAAGTCGGCGACCGCCTGGCTGGCGACGCTCTGAACACGGCCGCGAGCGGGCCCGGCCACCGGTCCCGTCCGCGGCCCGGGGTCATCCGTTCGATCGAGATTGCATCACGACCGGTGCGCCGATGCGGTGTCGTGGACTCCGGATTCGTAGAATGCCGCCGATGAGCACGAACGCCGCCACGGATCCGATGATCGGTCGCATGATCGATCAGCGGTACCGCGTCCGATCCCGCATCGCGCGCGGGGGCATGGCGACCGTGTACCTCGCGACCGACGTCCGACTCGAGCGCAGGGTCGCGATCAAGATCATGCACGGCCACCTGGCCGACGACGCGGCCTTCCGCGAGCGCTTCATCCAAGAGGCCCGTTCCGCGGCACGGCTGTCGCACCCGAACCTCGTCGGCGTGTACGACCAGGGCGCAGAGGGCGACACCGCCTACATCGTCATGGAGTATATCCCGGGCATCACGCTCCGCGACCTCCTGCAGGAGCACCGCGCGCTGACACCGGAACAGGCGACCGACATCATCCGCGCCGTGCTCGCCGGGTTGGCGTCCGCACACCGCGCCGGGATCGTGCACCGCGACCTCAAGCCCGAGAACGTGCTGCTCGCCGACGACGGCCGCATCAAGCTCGGCGACTTCGGGCTCGCTCGCGCGTCGACGCAGAACACGGCGACCGGGGCCGCACTCCTCGGCACGATCGCGTACCTCTCCCCCGAGCTCGTCACACGCGGCGCCGCCGACTCCCGCAGCGACATCTACGCCGTCGGCATCATGCTGTACGAGATGCTCACCGGCGAACAGCCGTACAAGGGCGAGCAGCCGATGCAGATCGCATACCAGCACGCCAACGACACCGTCCCCGCCCCGAGCGCCGTGGTGCCCGGGGTCCCGTCGGAGCTCGACGACCTGGTGGCATGGGCAACGGCGCGCGACCCCGACGACCGCCCGCGCGATGCCCGCGAGATGCTCGACCACATCACCGGGAACCAGCAGCGCGCGACGGGGCAGTACCGCACGGCGGTGCTCCGGCCGGAGAACGCCACCGCGATCCTCCCGGCCGGCGCTCCCGGTCCGGACGCGTCCGACGCCACGACGGTCCTCGAGCCGCACGGCGGACGGCAGCCGTCCGGCGAGACCCCTGTCGCGAAGCGACCTGGGAAGAACACCCCGGGGCCGCGGCGCACGGGCGTGGATCCCCACGCGCTGTCCCCCGCCGGGCAACGGCTCGCGGACAAGTCCACCAAGCGGCGCAAGCGCGGCTGGATCCTCCTCGTCGTCGTGGTCGTCCTGGCGCTCATCGGTGCCGGCATCGGCTGGTACCTCGGCCCCGGCCCTGGTGGCAACGTGCGGATCCCGCAGGTCGCCGGCAAGTCCGTGTCCCAGGCGCGCCAGTTGCTCGAGGCACAGGGCCTGCAGGCGGCGGACAAGACCGGTACCCGGTTCGACGCCGTCGTGGCGAAGGGACAGGTGTCGGCGACGGCCCCCGCGGCGTCCCGAGAGGTCCGCAAGGGCACCTCCGTGCAGATCCTGGTGTCGAACGGCCCGAAGATGATCGCCCTCCCCGCGATCGTCGGGCAGTCGGTGTCGACCGCTCAGGCCGCGCTCGACGACGACTTCGACCTACAGGACCCGCAGTACCAGTTCTCGGCCGACGTCGCGAAGGACACTGTCATCGCGGCGACCGGGCGGGACGCGAACGGCAACGGCGTCGACCTGACCACGGTCACCGAGTACGGCGAACGTGGCCCGATCACCCTCACGGTGTCGCTCGGCCCCGTCCCCGACGTCGTCGGCAAGACCGCCGCCGATGCCCAGGCGGCGCTCGAGGCCGTCGAGCTCACGGTCGGTTCGCAGGACGAGCAGTACAGCGACGACGTGCCGGAGGGGCAGGTCATCTCCGCGAAGCCGCAAGCCGACCCCGCGGTGAAGGGCACCGCGGTCGACCTCGTCGTGTCGAAGGGTCCTGCGCCGATCGCGCTGCCGGACGTCCACGGCAAGACGATCAACCAGGCGACATCGACCCTCGAGAACCTCGGCTTGAAGGTCTCGGTGCCCGACTGCACGAACATCCTCTGCGGCTTCTACGACTGGAAGGCGAGCCTGCCGGTCAAGTCCACGGACCCCGCCGCCGGCACCACCGTCCACAAGGGCGACACGATCACCCTGGCCTACGACCAGTAGTCGCGCGTTCCTTCCCACAACGCCCGCAATAGGAAGCCGAATCGCGCGTAGGAGGCCTCTTTCTCCGGCCTCCTCCGCGCGATTCCGCTCACCACGCGCGAAAGGGCCCACGGCCCGCTCCGCGCGAAACGACGGACGGGAGGCCCGGTGCCAGCTGGCACCGGGCCTCCCGTCGGTCTCGGCGCGGCTAGCGCGCGGTGTGCGGGTGCGCGCTCAGTTCCTCCGCCACGAGGAACGCGAGCTCCAGCGACTGCATGTGGTTCAGGCGCGGGTCGCAGAGGGACTCGTAGCGGGTCGCGAGGGTGGCCTCGTCGATCTGCTCGGAGCCGCCCAGGCACTCCGTGACGTCGTCGCCCGTGAGCTCGACGTGCATGCCACCCGGGTAGGTGCCCGCCTCGCGGTGGACCTCGAAGAAGCCGAGGACCTCGTCCACGACGTCGTCGAACCGGCGCGTCTTGTACCCGGTCGGCGTCGTCAGGCCGTTGCCGTGCATCGGGTCGGTCACCCACAGCGGGTTCGCGTCCATGCCCTTGATCGCCTCGAGGAGCTTCGGCAGCTCGTCGCGGATCTTGCCGGCACCCATGCGGGTGATGAACGTCAGACGGCCGGGCTCACGGTTCGGGTCGAGCTTCTCGATGAGCGCTTCCATGTCGGCGACCGAGGTCGTCGGGCCGAGCTTGACGCCGATCGGGTTCCGCACGCGGGACAGGAAGTCCACGTGCGCGCCGTCGAGGTCACGCGTGCGCTCCCCGATCCAGATGAAGTGCCCCGACGTGTCGTACGCCTGGCCGGAGCGGGAGTCGATCCGGGTCATCGGGCGCTCGTAGTCCATGAGCAGGCCCTCGTGCGAGGCGAAGAACTCGACGTGCTTGAGCTGGTCGAAGTCCGCGCCGCACGCACCCATGAACCGGATGGCGCGGTCGATCTCCTTCGCGAGGTGCTCGTAGCGGGCGTTCGCCGGGTTCGACGCGAAGCCCTTGTTCCACGAGTGCACCTGGCGGAGGTCCGCGAAGCCGCCCTGTGTGAAGGCGCGGACGAGGTTCAGCGTGGACGCTGCCGTGTGGTACCCCTGCACGAGGCGGCGAGGGTCGGCCTGGCGGCTCTCCGGCGTGAAGTCGTACCCGTTCACGATGTCGCCGCGGTAGGCAGGCAGCGTGACGTCGCCGCGGGTCTCGAAGTCGCTCGAGCGCGGCTTGGCGAACTGCCCGGCCATGCGGCCCATCTTGACGACGGGCATCGAGGCGCCGTACGTCAGCACGACGGCCATCTGCAGGATCGTCTTCACCCGGTCGCGGATCGAGTCCGCCGTGGCACCGGCGAAGGTCTCGGCGCAGTCACCGCCCTGCAGCAGGAAGGCCTTGCCCTGCGCAGCAGCAGCGAGCCGGTCGCGGAGCTGGTCCACCTCGCCCGCGAAGACGAGCGGCGGGAGCGTGGCGAGCTCGGCCGAGGCGGCTTCTGCGGCGGCCTGGTCGGGCCAGCTCGGCTGCTGCTTGATCGGGAGCGTCCGCCAATAGTCGAGGCCCTCGATCACGTCCGGATCCTGCAGGGCGACGAAGTCGGTCGACTCGAACAAGGGAGTACCTCGGTGTTCTGGGAGATGGTCGTCCCGGCGGGGATGCCGGGACCATCAGAGCCTAACGTGCAGGCGTGCCCTGGCGTTCCCGCATGACCTTCTCACGCGCCGAGCTCGCACGCTCCTTGACGCTCGTCGCGTAGACGTCGGCGTACTCCTGCCGACTGAGCCCGGCGAGCTCGTGCATGACCTCGTCCGTGACGCTCCGCAGGATGAAGCGGTCGGTCTCGAACCCCTGGAAGCGGGAGAAGTCGAGCGGCTTGCCGAAGACGACGCCGACGCGCTTGAACTTCGGGATGCGCTGCCCGATCTGCTGCACCTCTCGCGTGCCGATCATGGCGACGGGGATCACCACGACGCGACCCTCGAGGATCATCCGCGCGATGCCGGTGCGGCCCCGGTAGAGCTTGCCGTCGGGACTACGTGTGCCCTCCGGGTAGATGCCGAGCTGTTCCCCACGCGCCAGGACCTGGAGCCCGGTGCGGAGCGAGGCCTCTGACGCCTTGCCGCCGGAGCGGTCGATCGGCAGCTGACCGATCGCGTTGAAGAACGTCTTCGTCGCCCAGCCCTTGAGCCCGCGGCCGGTGAAGTAGTCGCTCTTCGCGAGGAACGACATCCGGCGGTCCAGCACGGCCGGCAGGATCACCGAGTCGATGAACGACACGTGGTTGGACGCGAAGATCACCGGCCCCGAGGTCGGGACGTACTCGCGCCCGACGACCCACGGCCGGAACAGCGTGAGGATGAGCGGGCCGAGCAGGAAGTTCTTCAGCAGCCAGTAGAGCATCGTCGACTCCGGTTCGGGTGGTGCGTCAGGCGGTGCGGGCGTGGATCCGTGCGAGGTCAGCGGCACCGACGACGCCGGCGTCGTTGACCAGCTCGGCGATGACGAACTCGGGCTCCGGGTGGTACCCGCGGGCCGGCAGGTTGTTGAGGTACGCCTGGCGGATGGGGTCGAGCAGCCGCTCCCCCGCGCTCGCGACGCCGCCGCCGAAGACGAACAGCTGCGGGTCGAGCACGGCGGACAGCGAGGCGCACGCCTCACCGAGGTGCCGGCCGAGACGACGGAGCGCCGCGAGCGCACCGGGGTCGTCGGCCAGGATCAGGTCGCCGACGACCTTGCCGTCCAGGTGCCCACCGTTGTCGTCACGGGCCTGGGCGAGCGCGACACCGATGCCGCCGGCGTCGGCGACGTCGTTCGCCATGCGCTGCAGGGCACGACCGGAGCCGTACTGCTCGATGCAGCCGCGGGCGCCGCACCCACAGGGCAGGCCGTTCGGGACGATGCGCAGGTGCCCGATCTCGCCACCGGTGCCGAATCCGCCGCGGAACAGGCGGTCCTCCGTCACGATGGCCCCGCCGACACCGGTGCCGATGGTGAGCATCGTCATGTCCGACACGAGCCGCCCGGCACCGAAGCGGAACTCCGCCCAGCCGGCGGCGTTCGCGTCGTTGTCGACGGTGATGTGCAGGTCGCCGAGCCGCTGCTGCAGCTTCTGGCGGAGCGGTTCGTTCCGCCAGCGGATGTTCGGCGTGTAGTAGACGATCGACTGCGACGCGTCGATGAACCCCGGCGCCGCGACGCCGACGGCCCCGACGTCCTGGGAGTCACGAAGTCGCGAGACCATCGCGACGACGTCGTCGAGCATTGCGTCCGGGTCCGCAGCGTTCGTGGCCACACGGTCCTCGGCGATGATCTCGCCCAGCTCCGTGACGACCGCTCCCGCGATCTTGGTGCCCCCGATGTCGATTCCGATGGCGTGCACGAGGACCGAGCCTACCGGTTCGGTGCGTACTCATCGAACGCGCGATCTCGGGCCCTATGCTGGGAGCAGAGCTCTCGAAGATGAGATGCACTCGAATCGAATCGGCCGACAAGGGAGTCACCGTGAACGATCAGCGGCCCGCCACAACCAGCGCAGCCACCACCCCGTCCAGCCCGACCCCCGTCGCGCCCGACCACGGTTCGGCAGCGCGTCTGCTCGCCGACCGCGCACGGCTCACGCCGGACCGTCCGATCCTCGGTGAACGCCACGGCGACACCTGGACGACGATCCCAGCGTCCGACGTCCTGGCACGCGTCCGCGGCATCGCCAAGGGGTTCGTCGCCGCCGGGCTCGAACCCGGCGCCCACGTCGCGATCCTCTCGAGGACGCGACTCGAGTGGACCCTCGTCGACTTCGCGGTGTGGACCGCCGGGCTGGTCTCGGTCCCGGTCTACGAGACGAGTTCGCCCGACCAGATCCGGTGGATCCTCGGGGACTCCGAGTCCGTGGCGATCGTCGTCGAGCAGGAGGAGCACGCACGCCGCGTCGCCGGCATCGCGCCCGACCTGCCGCACCTCGGGCAGCACTGGACGATCGACGGCGGCGGACTCGACGACCTGACCCGGCTCGGCGAGGACGTCACCGACGAGGAGCTCGACGCGCGCACCGCCGCGGTGCACGGGCACGACGACGCCACGATCATCTACACCTCGGGCACCACCGGTCGCCCGAAGGGGTGCGTGCTCCGGCACGACAACTTCACGGGCACGGTGGAAGGGGCCGCCGAGGCGATGCCCGAGGTCGTCGCCGACGACGCGTCCACACTCCTCTTCATCCCGATGGCCCACGTGTTCGCACGGTTCATCGCCGTGATGAGCATCGCCGAGGGCGTCCTCGTCGGCCACGAGCCCGACACGAAGGACCTCATGCAGGCCGTGTCGACGTTCAAGCCGACGTTCCTGCTCGCCGTGCCGCGGGTGTTCGAGAAGATCTACAACTCCGCCGAGCAGAAGGCGGACCTCGGTGGACGGGGGAAGATCTTCCGTGCAGCGGCCGACACCGCCGTCGCGCACTCGCAGGCCCTCGCTGCCGGCAAGGTGCCCCTCGTGCTGTCGCTGAAGTTCCGCCTGTTCGACAAGCTCGTCTACGCCAAGCTCCGCGACGCGATCGGTGGACGCGTCCGGTACGCCATCAGTGGCTCCGCTCCCCTGTCGCCCCGGCTGTCGCACTTCTTCCGCTCCATCGGGGTGCTCATCCTCGAGGGCTACGGTCTCACCGAGACCACCGCGCCCGCCACCGTGAACCGCGCGGCCGAGCTCCGCATCGGGAGCGTCGGTCGCGCACTCCCCGGCGTGGAGATCCGCATCGCCGACGACGAGGAGATCCTGATCCGCGGCGTCGACGTCTTCGACCGGTACTGGAAGAACCCCGAGGCGACCGCGAAGGCCTTCGCCGACGGCTGGTTCCGCACCGGCGACCTCGGTCGGCTTGAGGGCGACGGCGTGCTCACGGTCACCGGACGCGCCAAGGAGCTCATCGTCACGGCGAGCGGCAAGAACGTCGCACCCGCGCCGCTCGAGGACGGTGTGCGCGAGCACCCGCTCGTCGGACAGGTCGTCGTGGTCGGCGAGGGCAAGCCCTTCGTGGCGGCGCTCGTGACCCTCGACCGGGACATGCTCCCGGGGTGGTGCGAGGCACGCGGGATCAGCCCGGCGTTGTCCGCCCACGAGGCCGCCTACGACGAGCGCGTGCTCGCCGCCGTGCAGGACGCCATCGACACCGCGAACGGACGGGTCTCCCGTGCCGAGTCCGTGCGGTCGTTCACGATCCTCGACACCGAGCTGACCGAGGCGTCCGGGCACCTCACGCCGAAGCTGACGATCAAGCGGAACGTCGTGCTCAAGGACTTCGCGGCGGACATCGAGCACATCTACTCGGGCTCGAAGGTGCAGACGACGGCGACGCCGGTGGTCCCGGGACGCAGGCGGTCCCGCGCGTAGGAGGTCGAATCGCGCGTGGGAGGTCGGTTGTTCCGGCCTCCTACGCACGAATCGGCTTTCGATTGCGGGTGCGATGGGTCGGAACGCACTGGAGGCCCGGTGCCGGTCCCTGGGACCGGCACCGGGCCTCCAGTGCGGTGCGTTCAGGGCGTACGGTGCGTCGTCGACGGCACCGCGCGCGAGTCAGCCGTTCTGCGGCTGCTGCACGTCCGTGGGCTCGAGCACGGCGGTCGCCGACGTCGTCGACTGGACCGGCTCCGGGCGGCGGTTCGTGCGGGTGCGGTGCGAGCTGAGCTCGTCGTTCTGAGGTGCCATCGTGCGTCCTGTGGGGGTGGGAAACCGTGTCGGTGGGGATCCCGA
This sequence comes from Curtobacterium guangdongense, assembly GCF_049341845.1. NCBI lineage: Bacteria > Bacillati > Actinomycetota > Actinomycetes > Micrococcales > Microbacteriaceae > Curtobacterium > Curtobacterium guangdongense. The sequence goes on along the minus strand of NZ_JBMPIT010000008.1, from coordinate 30,980 downwards.
CCCGGACACGGTACCTCTTCGTCAGGACATGGCGACAATCCCGCGTCCGGGTGTCACGATCATGCGGAGAACCGCAGTCCGATCAGTGGAACCAGTCCTGTTCGCGGATGTCGCGGAGGGCCTGCCGCCGGGTTTCCGGCGCCAGCGTCATCACGTAGACGGTGCCGTCGAGGTGGTCGACCTCGTGCTGGAGCGCCTCGGCCATGAGCCCCGTGCCCTCGAGCACGACCTCGTTGCCGTCGACGTCCACTCCACGGACCTTGGCGTAGGGGTGGCGGGTCGTCGGGTACGAGAGCCCGGGGACGGACAGGCAGCCCTCGTCCATGAGCTCGGGCTCACCGGTCGTCTCGACGAGCTCCGGGTTGAGGACGTAGCCGACCTCGCCGTCGACGTTGTAGGAGAACGCGCGCAGGCCGACCCCGATCTGCGGGGCCGCGACGCCGGCGCGCCCGGGCTCCTTGACGGTGTCGACGAGGTCCTGCACGAGGTCGCGGATGCCGGCGCTGCCGAATTGCTCGGGTCGGATCGGGTCCGCCGGGGAGCGGAGGACGGGGTCGCCGAAGAGGCGGATGGGACGGACGGTCACGTTACTGCAGCACCACCAGGAGGTCGCCGGCGTCCACCTGTTGGGTCGCCGGGATCGCGAGACGGCCGACGGTGCCCGCGACGGGCGCCGTGATGGCCGCTTCCATCTTCATCGCCTCGATGCTCGCCACCGGCGCACCGGCCTCGACGACGTCACCGACGGCGACCTTGAGCGTCACCACGCCGGAGAACGGCGCCGCGACGTGCTTCGGGTCGGACTTGTCCGCCTTCTCGGCGGCCTTCGTCTCGACGTGGATCGACCGGTCGCGGACGGACACCGGGCGGAGCTGCCCGTTGAGCGTCGCCATGACCGTCCGGATGCCCCGCTCGTCGGCTTCACCGATCGCCTCGAGCCCGACGAGCAGGTTCACGCCCTTGCCGAGCGGCACGACGTGCTCCTCGCCCGGACGCAGCCCGTAGAGGTAGTCGACGGTCGAGACGACGGAGAGGTCGCCGAAGTCGTCCCTGACCTGCTGGAACGCCTTCGTCGGGCCGGCGAACAGCAGCCGGTTGAGGGCCTGCCTGCGGTCGGCGCCCGGGGTCTCGAGTGCCGTGCGCTCCTCGTCCGGCACCGGGGTGATGGTCGGGACGATGTCGCGTCCTGCCAGCACCTTCGTCCGGAACGGCTCCGGCCATCCGCCGGGGAGCTCACCGAGCTCGCCGGCCATGAAGCCGATCACCGAGTCCGGGATGTCGTACTTCTGCGGGTTCTCCTCGAAGTCGGCCGGGTCGGCGTCCACGGCCGCGAGCTGCAGCGCGAGGTCGCCGACGACCTTCGACGACGGCGTGACCTTCGTCGGGCGACCGAGGATCCGGTTCGCTTCGGCGTACCAGTCCTCGACCTGCTCGAAGCGGTCGCCGAGGCCGAGCGCGATGGCCTGCTGCCGGAGGTTCGACAGCTGCCCGCCCGGGATCTCGTGCTTGTAGACCCGGCCGGTCGGACCCGCGAGACCGGACTCGAACGGCGCGTACACGCGACGGACCGCTTCCCAGTAGGGCTCGAGGTCGCCGACGGCGTCCAGCGAGATGCCGGTGTCGCGCTCGGTGTGCGCGAGCGCCGCGACGAGGGCGGACATGCTCGGCTGGCTCGTCGTGCCCGCCATCGGTGCCGCCGCGACGTCGACCGCGTCGGCGCCGGCACGCGCGGCAGCGAGGAGCGTGGCGAGCTGTCCACCGGCGGTGTCGTGCGTGTGCACGTGCACCGGCTGGTCGAACCGCTCCCGCAACGCGGTGACGAGCTTCTCAGCGGCGCCGGCACGCAGCAGCCCGGCCATGTCCTTGATGCCGATGACGTGCGCGCCGGCGTCCACCATCTGCTCCGCGAGGCGCAGATAGTAGTCGAGCGTGTAGAGGTCCTCGGCGGGGTCGAGCAGGTCGCCGGAGTAGCAGAGGGCAGCCTCGGCGACCGCGGTGCCCGTCGCGAGCACGGCTTCGAGCGCCGGTCGCAGCTGACTCACGTCGTTCAGGGCGTCGAACACGCGGAACACGTCCACGCCGGTGGCCGCGGCCTCGGCGACGAACGCGTCGGTGACCTCGGTCGGGTACGGCGTGTACCCGACGGTGTTGCGACCACGCAGGAGCATCTGGATCGGGATGTTCGGCATCGCCTCGCGCAGGGACGCCAGGCGCTCCCACGGGTCCTCGCCGAGGAAGCGGAGCGCGACGTCGTAGGTCGCACCGCCCCAGGCCTCCATGCTCAGCAGCTCCGGGGTCAGCCGCGCCACGGACGGCGCCACCGCGACGAGGTCCTTGCTGCGGACCCGGGTCGCGAGGAGCGACTGGTGGGCGTCGCGCATCGTCGTCTCGGTGACGGCGAGGGCGGTCTGCTCGCGGAGGGCGGTCGCCCAACCAGCCGGCCCCAGCTGCAGCAGTTTCTGGCGCTGACCAGCCGGTGGCTCGGCCGTGAGGTCGACGGTCGGCAGCTTCAGCGCCGGGTCCACGATCTGCGCGCCGGGTTCGCCGTTCGGCTTGTTCACCGTGACGTCGGCGAGCCAGTTGACGACCTTCGTGCCGCGGTCCTTGGACACGTGGCCGCTGAACAGCTGCGGACGCTCGCCGATGAACGCGGTCGAGATGTCGCCCCGCGCGAAGTCGGGGTCCTCGAGCACGGCCTGCAGGAAGGGGATGTTCGTGCTGACCCCGCGGATGCGGAACTCGGCGAGGGCACGCTTGGCACGGGCGACGGCGGTCGGGAAGTCCCGGCCGCGGCACGTCATCTTCGCGAGCATCGAGTCGAAGTGCGGGCTGATCTGCGCTCCGGTGGCGACGGTGCCGCCGTCGAGGCGGACCCCGGCACCGCCGGGACTGCGGTAGGTGGTGATCCGCCCGGTGTCCGGTCGGAAGCCCTGGGTCGGGTCCTCGGTCGTGATGCGGGTCTGCAGTGCGGCGCCGTGCACGGAGACGGTGTCCTGCGACAGGCCGAGGTCGGCGAGGGTCTCCCCCGCCGCGATGCGCATCTGCGACTGCACGAGGTCGACGTCGGTCACCTCTTCGGTGACGGTGTGCTCGACCTGGATGCGCGGGTTCATCTCGATGAAGACGTGCTGCCCTGCACGCTCCCCGACGGTGTCGAGCAGGAACTCGACGGTTCCGGCGTTCACGTAGCCGATCGAGCGGGCGAAGGCCACGGCGTCGCGGTGCAGTGCCCGGGCGATCGACGGGTCGAGGTTCGGCGCAGGGGCGATCTCCACGACCTTCTGGTTGCGGCGCTGCACGGAGCAGTCCCGCTCGAAGAGGTGGATCGTCCCGGTGTCGGTCCCGGTGGCGTCGGCGAGGATCTGCACCTCGATGTGCCGCGGGCGCAGGACCGCCTGTTCGAGGAACATCGTCGGGTCGCCGAACGCGCTGTCAGCCTCGCGCATCGCTTCTTCCAGCGCCGGACGCAGCTCGGCCGGGGTCTCCACGCGGCGCATGCCACGACCGCCACCACCGGCGACGGCCTTCGCGAAGACCGGGAAGCCGATCGCCTCGGCGCCGGCGACGAGCTCGTCGACGTCGCGGCTCGCCGGGGTGCTCGCGAGGACCGGCACGCCGGCCGCGATCGCGTGCTCCTTCGCGGTGACCTTGTTGCCGGCCATCTCGAGCACGTGTTCGCCGGGTCCGATGAACGTGATGCCGTTCGCGGCGGCAGCGGCGGCGAGGTCCGGGTTCTCGGACAGGAAGCCGTAGCCGGGGTAGATCGCGTCCGCGCCGGATTCCCGGGCGACGCGGATGATCTCCGACACGTCGAGGTACGCGCGGACCGGGTGGCCCCGCTCGCCGATCAGGTACGCCTCGTCCGCCTTGAGACGGTGCAGGGAGTTCCGGTCCTCGTACGGGTAGACGGCGACGGTGCGGGCGCCGAGTTCGTACGCCGCGCGGAAGGCACGGATCGCGATCTCGCCACGGTTGGCGACCAGGATCTTGCGGAACACGCGGGCCCTTTCAGCGCTGGGTCAGGTGAGACAACCCTACTGGCGGTAACGTTGCTCAACGTGCATGTACTCAGCGTGAGCTCTCTCAAGGGCGGTGTCGGCAAGACGACGGTCACACTCGGTCTGACCTCGGCCGCGTTCGCCAAGGGTCTGCGAACGCTGGTGGTCGATCTCGACCCCCAGTCCGACGTCTCCACCGGCCTCGACATCAACATCGCCGGCCACCTCAACGTGGCCGACGTGCTCGAGAACCCGAAGGAGAAGATCGTCCGCCAGGCCATCGCGCCGTCCGGCTGGACGAAGGGTTCGCAGGGCAAGATCGACGTCATGGTCGGCTCCCCCTCCGCCATCAACTTCGACGGGCCGCACCCGTCGATCCGCGACATCTGGAAGCTCGAGGAAGCGCTCGCCAACGTCGAGCAGGACTACGAGCTCGTCCTCATCGACTGCGCGCCGTCGCTCAACGCCCTCACCCGCACCGCGTGGGCCGCGTCCGACCGCGTGACCGTCGTCACCGAGCCCGGGCTCTTCTCCGTGGCCGCCGCCGACCGTGCCCTCCGCGCGATCGAGGAGATCCGCCGAGGACTCTCCCCCCGCCTGCAGCCGCTCGGCATCATCGTGAACCGCGCCCGCGTGCAGTCCCTCGAGCACCAGTTCCGCATCAAGGAACTCCGCGACATGTTCGGTCCGCTCGTGCTCTCGCCGCAGCTGCCCGAGCGCACGTCGCTCCAGCAGGCCCAGGGTGCCGCGAAGCCCCTGCACGTGTGGCCCGGCGAGTCCGCGCAGGAGATGGCGCGGAACTTCGACCAGCTCCTCGAGCGCATCATGCGGACCGGCAAGATCGGCCCCTACGCGGACGGCGCTGCGGCGGCCATCGCCGAGTAGCGCTGCGGGGCGCTCCGCGATTCCGTGAGATCGCACTTCGTGTCGCATCGGCCTCGCCCGATGCGACACGAAGTGCGATCTCACGTGGGGATGGCAGGGGCGACGGGCGCACGGGAGGCTCGTGGTGCGCAGGCGCGCGGGGCGCCACCGCGGACGGCTGGCTCGGTGAGATCGCGGTGCGTGTCGCTATCGGCGCGCGGGGACCGACACGAAGTGCGATCTCAGGGCAACGGCAACGGCAACGGGCACGGGGGCCGACGGGAGCGCTGCGCGCGGCGTCAGGAAGCGCGCGTGGCCCGGCGTGCGGCGAGCTCGTCGGCCGGGTCGGCCGCGGGCGTCGCGTCGAGTTCGACGAGCGAGGACTCCACCTCGCGCAGGACCTTGCCGACCGCGATGCCGAAGACGCCCTGCCCGCGGGACACCAGGTCGATGACCTCGTCGTCCGAGGTGCACAGGTAGACCGAGGCGCCGTCGGACATCAGCGTGGTCTGCGCGAGGTCGGACACACCGGACTCGCGGAGCTGGTTGACGGCGGTCCGGATCTGCTGGAGCGAGATGCCGGTGTCGAGGAGACGCTTGACGAGCTTCAGGACGAGGATGTCCCGGAAGCCGTAGAGCCGCTGCGAACCGGACCCTGCGGCGCCGCGGATCGTCGGCTGCACGAGCTCGGTGCGGGCCCAGTAGTCGAGCTGTCGGTAGCTGATGCCGGCTGCCTTGGCGGCGACGGTGCCGCGGTAGCCGTTCTGCTCGTCGTGCTCCGGGAGTCCGTCGGTGAAGAGCAGCCCGAGGTCGTACCGCGTCATGTCTGACGGGGTACCGGGGGTTTCGTTCCCACTCATTGGACTGCCTTCCAGGACGATCGAGCCCTCATCCGAAGCTTCAACGACGGGTTGAGAGTTGTGCCGAGGTCCACGGTAGCGACTCCGATGGCTCCGACGCGGGACATCCGCCTCGGCGCGTCCGGCGTGTCGAGGATACGCCCCGCGACACGGGCCCCACCAGAGCGGTTCACGCGTCCATCCGGCCGATGGCGGCGCGGATCAGGTTGGATCGGATGACCTCGAGGTGCCCGGAGATCTCCCGCGCGAGCTCGAGTGCCTTCGCCTTCGAGGTCGCGTCACCGCGCCGCGAGACGGGCATCAGCGCGGACTCGATGAGCCCGACCTCGCGCTCGGCGGTCGAGCGGAAGGTGCGGAGGTGCCGCGGCTCGATTCCGGTCCGCTGCAGCTCGACGAGGGCCTTGAGGACGGCGACGGAGTCCTCGCCGAAGGTGTCGGTCGCCGGCAGCAGCGAGGCCGACACCGCGTCGGAGAGCAGCATCGGCGTGGCGCCGGCCGCTCGGACGAGGTCGTCGCGGGAGTACCGCTTCTCGCCGCCGAGGATGGACGGCTTCGGCCCGTCGCCACCACCGGGCAGCACCGGCTCGCGCCCGGCGTCGAGGTCGGCGAGGTACTCCTTGATGACCTTGAGCGGCAGGTAGTGGTCACGCTGCAAGCCGAGGACGACACGCAGCCGGTCGACGTCGGCCGGGGAGAACTTGCGGTAGCCACTCGCCGTGCGGACGGGCGTGACGAGCTCGCGCTCCTCGAGGAACCGCAGCTTGGAGCTCGACAGGTCCGGGAAGTCGGGCTTCAGTCGAGCGATGACCTGGCCGATCGTCAGCAGGTCCGCGGCCGGCGAACCCGACCGCGCTGCGGCCGAGCGGGCGGCCACTACGCGTTCGCCAGGCGCGCCAGGTCGACCCGGGATGCGTAGAACGTCAGGCGGAACTTGCCGACCTGGACCTCTGCACCGTCGGACAGCGGCGCTTCGTCGATGCGGTCGCCGTCGAAGTACGTGCCGTTCAGCGAACCGAGGTCCTTGACCGTGAAGGCCGTACCGGCACGGAGGAACTGCGCGTGCTTCCGGGACACCGTGACGTCGTCGAGGAAGATGTCCGCATCGGGGTGGCGACCTGCCGTCGTGACGTCGGAGTCGAGCAGGAAGCGGGCGCCGACGTTGGGGCCGCGACGGACGACGAGCAGCGCCGACCCGGAGGGCAGGGCGTTGATGGCTTCGCGTTCTTCCGGCGAGACACCGGACTCGGGCGTGAGTGCCGCGCCCATGTCCATGCTGAAGGTCAGCGTCGTGTCGACCAGCCGCTGCTCCGGGGCTCGTTGTCCCTCCGGCTGCGGGACCACTGGATCTGGCATCGTGGACCTCCTCCTCTTGGCAACCAAGCGTATCGGAAACGACCGACCGAGCGAGAGTCCCGTACCCGGGTGACACGACCTGTCCGCGGCGAGCGGACAGCGGTACGCGACCACGCGACAGACTGGAGGCCCGGTACCAGCTTGTACCGAGCCTCCCGTCCGTCAGTTGCCGGCTTGCAGACCGGACAGGATCTCCTTGATCTCGGAGTCCTTCAGCTTGACCCACGGTGAGCCGTCCGGGTCACTGGTGGAGGCCTGTGGGCTGTCGCCCGTGTTCCACCACTTCGCCTGGTACGGGACCCCGCTGAACAGCACACGGTCGCCGGTGTCGTACTGCTTCGTCCCGGACCACGCGTCGTACGTACCAGCAGGCAGCGTGACCTGCTTCACCGGCTTCTCGCCCTTCAAGACCGGGCCGATGAGCTGCCACGGCGTCTCGTAGGCGCTCAGCACCGGGTCGTCGGGCAGGTCGCCCGAGGTCCACCACTTCGCCTCGTACACGTTGTGGTGCCACACGATCTTGGTGCCCTCCAGGTACGAGGCGTCCGCGTTCCACACCGGGTACGGGCTCGTGGCCGGGTCGTCCGTCGGCTGCACGGTGGACGAGGGCTCCGCCGTGGTGACGTCCGACGCCGCGGCGACGATCCCGCCGGTGAAGCCCTTGCCGAGGACGTCGGCGAAGAGCTTCCCGCCCTGGTCGACGCCGGAGCACGAGTTCGACACGGTCGAGAGGTTGACGTAGTTCGACCCGCAGGTGGTGTCGCGGTTGAGGGACCACATCGACATCCGGCCGAGGCCCTGCTGCCGCGCCCAGGCGTTGAGCTTCTCGGCGTCGGCGAGGGTGAAGACCTCGTCCTGCACGTCGTTCTGCCCGATCATCGGCGTCGCCCCGACCTTGTGCCAGAGCGTGCCGGCGGAGAGCGGCGTGCCGGAGCGCTGGTAGAGCACGCCGAGCTGACGGTGCACCTGCTGCAGGGTCTGCACCGAGGCGGAGTACATGCTCTGGCTCGCGCCCTTCCCGTCGCCGTAGTCCATGGTCATCGCGTTCACGCCGGCGAGGTCGACGCCGGCCTTCAGGAACTGCGCGACCGCCGTGGTGCCGTCGCTCGTCAGTCCGGACGGCGCGGCCGGCAGGGTGAGCCACACCGCGAGCGGGTGCCCCGCTGCACGACGCTGCTGCTGCAGCTCGGCGACGGCCTTCGCGCGACGCTCCCCCGCGGCGTGGTTCGTGAGGTCGTCGCCCTCGACGTCGTAGTCGACCGTGCTGACGTCGTAGCGCTGCACCACGGTGCTGTACGCGTCGACGAGGTCGCTCCGGTCGGTGCAGGTCGTGGCGAGCTCGTCGTTCGACAGCCCGCCGAACGACACCCCGACCTCGCCCTTCTGCTGTTGCAGACGGGCGATCCTGCGGTCGAGGTCGAGCTGGTCCGATGCACCCTGGAGCGAGTAGTACGACCCCCAGGTCGGCGTGCAGGCGGCGTCGTGGTCCGCGACGACGAAGGACAGCATGACGTCGCGGCCCTTGGCGGACTTCACGTCCTCGAACGCGAACGTCGGCGTCGCGGTGACGTCGGTGTAGGCGGCGAACCAGGACTCCTGGGTCTCCGAGGCCTGGGCGGACTGCCAGCGGTCGAAGCCGACGTACCCGGCGGCGACGAGGGCGAGTGCCACGACGGCTGCGAGGCCGACGCGGAGCGGTGAGAGGCGTCTCGTGGTCGACATGATCAGGCCGCCGTCTTCTCGTTCGTGGTGGAGCCGGTGGTCGCGCGGACCGCGCCGACGACGTCCGCGTGGTGGTGCCTCGGCATGCTCTTGCCGCGGTCACCGAAGTAGAGGACGGCGCGCCAGTCCTCGGCCGCGGGCTGCAGGTCGGGGGTGCCGCGCTTGGCCGCCCGTGCGGTGGCACGTGCTGCCTGGCGACGGGCGCGGCGTGCTGCTCGTGCACTCGGGTCGTAGTACATCCACGCCGTCGCCCAGATCCAGACGTCGACGACCGAGTTCCAGATCCCGATGTACGCGACGATCGCGTACATCGCCAGCAGGGCGTTGAACGCGGCGAACACCGCGTTGCCCCAGTTCTCCGCGTGGTAGTCGCGGACGAAGGTGAACACCGAGAACACGACCATCGCGTACGGCGCCAGGACGTAGAGCGCCGGCGATGCGGTGCGGTCCCGGACCTTCGGCGTGCGGGCGAACGGGATCTTCTTCGCGGTGAGGGCCTGCTGGATGCTCTTCAGCACGCCGGCGACGTTCACGGGCATCAGGATCAGGTTGAAGCCGTAGATCCGGAAGACGTCGGTCCGCTTGTACCCGCAGTACTTGAGGTCGCTCGACAGCAGCCAGAAGTACGGCAGCGCGGCGAGGAGCACCATCGGGCTGAGGAGCCGCGAGTCGTACGGGTAGGCGAGCAGGAAGATCAGCCCGAACGACGCCCACGCGATCGACGCCATGTAGTTGACGCGGAGGGACATCTCGACGATGCCGACCCGCTCGCCCCGCTGCCGACGCTCGCGGACCTGCCTGAGGTACTTCGGCAGGATCAGCAGCCCGCCGTTCGCCCAGCGTTGCCGCTGCACGATCAGGGAGCCGAAGTCCGGCGGGGTGGCGCTGTAGGACAGGCGCTCCGGGTAGTTCACGAGAGTCCAGCCGTGCATGCCGAGGTCGACGCTCGACTCGGTGTCCTCGATCACGGTGCGGTCCTGCACGTAGCGCTTCACCTCGAAGCCGCCGACGGTCTCGACCTCCTCGATGTCGCGGAGCGCCCGGGTACGGATGACCGCGTTCGCGCCGACCCAGAACGTCGCGTTGTGGCGCGACATGCCCTGGTGGAGGATGTGCTGGATGTCGGTCGTGGCCCCGGCGAGCCGCTCGATGCGCGTGGCGGCGCCGCGGAACGACGAGTACGGGGTCTGGGTCACGGCGACGCTGGCGTTCTCCGGCTGCTCGAGGAAGTAGACCAGGCGCAGGCAGTAGTCACGGAGCAGCACCGAGTCCGCGTCGAGCGTCAGGACGTAGTCCGACGCCGGGACGACGAGGTCCGCGTCCGCCGGGTCGGCGACCGTGCGGAGGATCGTGCCGGACGCGGTCTCGTCGAACGCGTACGCGCCACCGAGCAGGCCGATGTAGGCGTTGAGGTTCATCGCCTTGTTCGCCTCGTCGGAGAGGTTCGCGTAGCGCTTCCGCTCGAACGTGGTCAGCTCGGCCGTGAACGTCCACGCGAGACGGCGCTGGAGCTCCACGACCCGGGCCGAGGTGATCTCGGTCAGCGTGGACCCGTCGAGCGGCGTGGTGCGCCCGTCGACGGACGGTGTGCTCGCCGCGGCGTCGAGGGCGTCGACGATCGCCGCCTCGAGGGCCTCCGACGTCAGCCGGAACTCGTCGGCCAGCGCGACCAGTACCTGGTCGTGGAAGAAGTGGTCGACGTGGTCGACGACGTCGTGCTCGCGGGCGTGGCGGCGCAGCCAGGCGTCGGCCCAGCGGTGGTGCTCGACGAGCGTGCGCAGGGAGTCGACGGTGGCGAACGGGGTGTGCGACGCCTCGACCTCGGCGGAGAGCAGTGCCTCCTGGAAGCGCTCGGCGGCCGGCGCGAGCTGGGTCTGGATGGTCGTCGCGACCGCGCGGGTCCGCTCGAGCTTCGCGCGGGTCTCCGGGTCGGTCGGGAACGGCGCGTCGTCGACGAGCAGCACGATGCGGAGCGACGGGTACTCCTGCAGCGCGGCCGACCAGAGCGTCGTCGCGACGACGTCCGGCTCCTCGGCGTAGCTCGGGACGAGGACCGTCAGCGGCGACTCGTGCCCGGTGCCGAAGTGGCGGTCCAGCTCGGCGCGGGGCACGCGGACGTGGGTGGCGAAGCGCTCCATCGCACCCTGCCGGGCGACGAGGTGCATGAGCGCCGAGAAGGTCAGGAAGGTGACGACGACCAGGTACGAGAGCGCTTCGGTGGTGAACCGGAAGCTCTCGGTGCCGTAGTCCAGGAACTGGCGGATCACGGTGTACACGACGTACGCGATCCAGAAGGCGATCGTGAGGATGATGGCGATGCGACCGGAGACGAGCTTCCGGTCGGAGGGGCGTTCGTGGAGGGTGTCGAGCGGGCGGGTACGTCGCTCGGAACCCCACTGCCGACGGCGCACGGGCGCGTCGTCATGCTGTTCGGGCATGGGTGTCCTTCGTTCGACCGGACCAGCGTTCGTTCGGGGTGGAACGCTGTCGGGAGTCCGGAGTCGTGTCCGACGTTAGGGGGACACGAATCGGCGTGCAGACACCCGGACGGGGGGTTCGGAGCCTGCTTTGCGGGTTTCCGCAATCCCGCGCGGGACCCCGTAATCGCAGTGTGCAACGCGTGTCGCGGCAGGCCGGACGGGAGGCTCGGCTCGGCTCCGCCACGGAGGTCGCGGCAAGCGGTCGCCGCTGGCGGTCGTCAGCGACCGCGGGCGAGCAGCCAGAGCAGGTACGGCGCGCCGACGACGCCGGTGACGACGCCGACCGGCAGGGCGTTGCCCGGGATCGCGAACTGGGCGATGAGGTCGCTCGCGAGCACGATCACGGCGCCGACCGCGGCCGAGACACCGAGCGCCACGCGACCGCCGCCGACGAGCCGCCTGGAGATCGGCGCGGCCATCAGCGCGACGAACGACACCGGCCCCGCGGTCGCGACGGCCGCCGCGGTGAGGCACACGGCGGTCAGGAGGAGCAGGAGCTTCGCACGGTTCGGTCGCAGGCCGAGCGAGGCGGCCACGTCGTCGCCGAGCGTCAGGACGGTCAGTCGCGGGGACTGCAGGAGCGCCAGGACCATCAGCACGACGAAGGCCACCACGAGGACGCCGACGACACTCCGGTCGACCGCGTTGAGACTGCCGGAGAGCCAGAGGAGCGCCGTCCCTGCCTGTTGCACGGAGCCGCTCGTGAGCATCCACCCGGTGACGCTCAGGGACATCGCCGCGACCCCGATGCCGACGAGGACGACGCGGTTGCCCGTGATGCCTCTCCGCCACGCGAGCGCGGTGATCACCAGCGACACGACGAGGGCGCCGACCAGCACCGTCCAGAACAGTCCGATGCCGGAGACCCCGAACAGCACGATCGCGGTCAGCCCGGACGCGCTCGCGCCGGAGGTGATGCCGATCACGTCGGGGCTGGCGATGGGGTTCCGGACGACGCTCTGCACGATGCCACCCGCGACGCCGAGGCTGGCCCCGACGAGGAGCGCCGCGAGGGTCCTCGGTCCGCGGAGCTGCCCGATGACGAAGTCCGAGACCGTGTCCCCGTGGCCGAACAGCGCCTGGACGACCTGAGCGGGCGACAGCGGGATCTCGCCGACGCCGAGCCCGACCAGGACGAGCCCGACCAGCACGACGAGGACGGAGCCGAGCACGACGAGCTCACGTCGCGCTGCCCCGAGTCGGGGCCGGGTCCGGGTCCGGTCGACGGTGCTCACAGACCCGTCACCGCCTTCGACCGGACCAGCGCGATGAACACCGGCGCGCCGATCAGCGCCGTGACGATGCCGACCTGCAGCTCCCCCGGGTACGCGACGACGCGGCCGATGACGTCGGCGACGAGCAGCAGCGCCGGCGCGACGATGGCGGACAGCAGGATCGTCCACCGGTGGTCGGGGCCGCTCAGCCGCCGGACGGCGTGCGGCACGGCGAGTCCGACGAACGCGATGGGCCCGGCAGCGGCGACCGCGGAGCCGGCGAGCAGCACGGTGACGAGGCCGCCGACGGCCCGGACGAGCACGACGCGCTGACCGAGCGACGCCGCGAGCTCGTCGCCGAGCGCGAGCGTGTTGAGCGAACGGCCGAGGGCGAACGCGATGCACAGTCCGACGAGCACCGGGATCGTGACGACCCCGGCGGTCCCGAGGTCCTTGCCCGCCAGCGCGCCGACCTGCCAGAACCGCAACTGGTCGAGGAGGCTCTGGCTCGTCACGAGGACCGCCGTCGAGATCGAGGCGAGCGCCGCGGCGACCACGGCCCCGGACAGCGCGAGGCCGACCGGCGTCAGCCCCCGCCTGGCGACCGCGGCGATGCCGTAGACGAGCAGTGCGGCGAGCGCGGCACCGGCGAAGGCGAACGGCAGGTACGCGGCCGTCCCGCTGATGCCGAAGACCGCGATGCCCGTCACGACGGCCAGGGCCGCGCCGGAGTTGATGCCGAGGATGCTCGGGTCGGCGAGCGGGTTGCGGGTGACCCCCTGCATCACGGCGCCGGCGACCCCGAGGGCGGCACCCGCGAGCAACCCGACGAGCGTGCGCGGGACGCGGTTGCCGAGCACGATGAGCCCGATCTCGTCGTTCCGGCCCGGGTGCAGCACGGTGTCGAGCACCGTCCCGAGCGGGATCGGCCGCGACCCGAACGCGACGCTCATGGCGACCGCCACGGCGAGCACCACGACGGCGAGGACCGTCGCGCCGACGAGTCGGGGCACGGAACGGGGCGCCGGCGGCGCTGGTGACGGGGAACGCATGAGGAGTAAGGCAACCCTAACGTCTCGCGGGTGGCGACGACCCCCGCGCTCCTCTTCGGCGATCCCCGAGCGAGTCGTGAGCGCGCGCAGGGCTCGCTCATAGCTTCGTCATGGGAAACGGGCTTGTACTCGTATCCATCGACGCCCGACCGGGTCGTCGAGAGCGACCGGAGAGCACCGATGAACGAGACCCCGAACCCCGACGCCGAACCGGGCACGACCCCGATCGACGCACAGGACGCCGCTTCCCGCTCCACGTGGGAGGCCCCGCACGCAGACGCGTCCACGCTCCGCCCCGCCTACGCGTTCGACGGCTCCGGTCCGTACCTCTACGCCCCGGACGGCTCCGGTCCCTACGCCTACACGCACGACGGGCGCGGCCCGTACCTCATCGGCAGCCCCGCCCTCGCCGGCGTCCACCAGGGCTGGGCCCACGCGGCGCAGCACGGGCAGCAGTACCCGTCACAGCAGTATCCGTCGCAGGAGGGGTGGAGCGGTGCGTTCGGCACCCGCCCCGGCACGAAGAAGCGCAAGCTCGGGCTGGTGATCGGCTCCGGCATCGCCGCCCTGGCGATCGTCGGGGCCGCCGGCGGAACGGCGCTCGGGCTCTCGTCGGTCGGCACCGAGACCACGTCGAGCCAGTCCCAGGGCACGACGACCACGCCGGACACCGGCAGCGGGAGCGGCACGAACGGCTTCACGGTGCCCGGTGACGGCAGCGGGAGCGGGAGCGGCTCGTCCGGCACGAGCACCGAGTCCGCTGCGACGGCGGCCACGGCCGCCCAGAAGAAGGGCGTCGTCACGATCAACACGATCCTGAACTACGACCAGTCGTCGCAGGCCGCCGGCACCGGGATGGTCCTGACCTCGGACGGCACGATCCTCACGAACAACCACGTCATCCAGGGTGCGACGAGCATCACGGTCACCGACGAGACCACGGGCAAGGAGTACAAGGCCGACGTGGTCGGTGCCGACGCCACGAACGACGTGGCGGTCCTCAAGCTGGAGAACGCGTCCGGCCTCTCGACCGTCACGCTCGACGACGACGGCGAACCGAGCACCGGTGACGCCGTGACCGACGTCGGCAACGCCGAGGGCACGGGCAACCTCGTCGCCGCGGAGGGCACCGTCACCGCGACCGACCAGGACATCCAGGTGCAGAGCGAGTCCGGCACCGGCACCGAGTCCCTCACCGGCCTCATCGAGATCGCCGCGGACATCGTCTCCGGTGACTCCGGCGGCCCGGTGCTCGACAGCGAGGGCGAGGTCGTCGGCATGGCGACCGCAGCGTCCTCGGGCTCGGCGGACGTCACGGGCTACGCGATCCCGATCACCACGGCGAAGGCGATCGCGGACAAGATCCTCGCCGGCGACGCATCCGGGACGATCACGATCGGGCTGCCCGCGTTCCTGGGCGTCCAGGTGAGCGGGACGTCCACCACCACGGGCGGGGTCGCGGTCGCCGGGACCGTCGAGGGGTCCGGCGCAGCGGCAGCGGGCCTCGCGGCGGGTGACACGATCAGGTCGATCGACGGCACCGCGATCACGAGCTCGGACCAGCTGACGCAGGTCATCCAGTCGAAGTCCGTCGGGGACAAGGTCGCCGTCGGCTACACGAACAGCGCCGGCACGGCGAGCACAGTCACGGTGACGCTCACCGCGGGCCCCGCCGCCTAGGCCCCGTCAGTACGAGCTGGCAGGAAGGCTCGCACCAAGGACCGGTACACGTTGGCCGGCGACTCCGCCCTGAACGCGGAGGCGCCGGCCTCCGTGCGTCCGACGCGGGCGAAGCCCTGGCCCTCCGCGTGCACGATCGTGATGGGTCGGGGCTTCCCCGGCCGACGCAGGTACGACACCGTCCACGGCGCCGCCCAGAACCGGGCGAGCCTCGGGTCGGCCTCGGCGATCGCCGCCGGCAGGTCGGGAGCGTCGTCGCCACCCGCCAGCCGCCTGCCGAGCAGGTCGGCCCGGAGCGACCCCGTGCGGAACGGGAAGGTCCAAGTCGGACCGACACCGAGCCTCCCGGCCGCGATCGCGACCACGCGCTCCGGCGCGAGCCGGGTGATCACCGATTCCGCGTCGTCCGTCCCGTCCACGACGGTGCCGGACCAGGCCTGGAGGCGCGACACGCGCCCATCGGGCAGGTGCTGTTCCAGCATGGTCGGCTGCACGTCGCCGGCCCACGGTTCGATGAGGGCCTGGGTCGTCGGCGGGACCGTCCCGAAGCGTCCGACCAGGCCCGCGTCGACGAGCCCGCGTCCACCGGGGGTGCGCAGGAGCGTGGGGCTCCAGCGCTTCCCGGCCATGCTCTGCAACGTGGTGAGGGCGTCGGAGGCGAGGTGCGGTCCGTCGAGCTCCGGTGTGGGCTGCGCGTCCGGCAGCGCCTCGAGGTCGCGGGGCGACGACGCGGAGACGGGGCCGACGGCGCGGACGGAGTCGAGGACGGCGAACACGACGTCGTCGGTCTCGTCGAGCCGCGCGAGCGGACGTTCGACGGTCACGTCGACGCGGTGGCGTCCGGTGACGAACAGCAGGTGGGCGCCGACGATCGCGGTCGGTTCGTGGTCGTCGTCGCCGTCCTCGCCGGGGCGGACGTACTCGACCAGGCGTGCGGGTGCGCCGACCGTCCCCCAGACGTCGCAGCCGACGAGGAGCAGGCCGTCGACGGACCCCGGGAGTCGTTCGATGAGGGAGGCGTTCTCGTCCCCGATGCCGCGGTCGCTCGGGCGGGACCGGACGGTGAGGACGACGTCGTCGCCGCGCAGTCTGAGGTCGGCGTGGGACGCGTCCTCGCGTCGCCAGGAGTCTGGGCGGCGGAGCGTCACACGGGCGGTGCGGTCCTCGGTGCCGAGTGGGACGGGGACTGCCATGGCCAGAGGCTACGACGGCACGGGTGCCTGCCCGGCGACGGCTCGCCGCGACCGCGCGGTTCGTCAGCGAGGACGACGCGGCGGCGGCGGGACGCGCTTCGCGGCGACGACGTCGGCGAGGGCGACCTCGACCCGGCCGCGGCGGGTGTCGATCGTGACCGAGTCCGGCGTGCGTGCGACGAGGTCCCCGAGTGCGTCGGTCGCGCCGTCGCCGTGGTGCGCCCGGACGACGACGCGTGTCCCCAGCTCGACGTCGGCGAGCACCCCGAGCGCGAGGGCCCGTGCGATCCGCCCCTGTTCGTCCGCGCCCACGCCCCCGACCCTACGGGCTGCCGGGGCCGGGCACCGGACGCCTAGGGTGGGGGGATGGACAAGGCCCGGGTGGACAGCTGGATCTGGGCGGTCCGGATCACCAAGACCCGGTCCGCTGCGACGACCGCGTGCAAGGCCGGGCACGTGCGGGTCAACGGCGAGCGGGCGAAGCCGTCGCAGCCGGTCGGCCCCGGGGACGAGGTCCGTGTCCGTCAGGCCGGGTTCGACCGCATCGTCGTCGTGAAGAGCATCATCCTGAAGCGCGTCGGAGCCACCGAGGCGGCGAAGCACCTCGAGGACAAGACCCCACCGCGCCTGCCGAAGGAAGAGGCCGGCTTCGTCCCGATGCGCGACCGCGGCGCCGGACGTCCGAGCAAGCGCGAGCGCCGGGACCTCGAGAAGCTCCGCGGGCGCTGAACGCCCGGACGGTCCAGCGCTTCAGACGAACCGGACGGTCTGCTGCAGGCGGTCCCGGATCTCGAACACGTCGACGGCGCCCTCCGGTGACCACACGCCGTTGAGGACCTGCCCGAGCGCACTGCGCCGGACCACGTAAGCGGTCGGCTTCTTCGGGGAACCGACGAGTTGTACGTCGTGGTCGACGGCGGAGTCCGGCACGACGAGCAGTCGGCCGGTGAACCGCACGCGGGTCTGCTTCTGCACGGCGCGGGCCGCGCGGACGAGCTCCTTCACGGGGCGCTCCCCCGGCTCGAGCGTCTCGCCGACGATCTCGCCGTGGTCGACCCGCACCGGCCCGCCCCAGTCGATGGACTCGAGCGCCCACAACCCGCTCGGCATGAGCACGACGTGGTCGAGCTTTCCCTCTGCGCCCGCATCGAGGTCGTGCCAGACCGTCACGCCGATGCCCATGTCCGCGACGATCGAGGCGGTTGCCTCCTCGGCGAGCGCCTCACCGAGGAGGCGTCGGATGTGCCGAGGAGCCGATCGGATGAGCGACGGGGCGTAGGGGTCCTCGATGGGGTCACCGAGGCCGACCCATTCGCGCTCGGCAGCGAGGAAAACCTCACGCGATCGACCGCCGGGGTGTCCGTGGGAGCGGGCGCGGGGGCGGGAGTCGCGGCGCGCCGTGGGCGGCGCGTACTCGTCGCGACCGGAACCGGGCCTCCACGACGAACTGCCGGACGGAGCCGACGGGGCGGACGTGGGGCGCGACCCCGTGTCGTAGGCGCGTCGCGCCGCCGGTGTGCCGATGCGCTCCCATGCGACCTGCACCCGGCGGAAGCGGATGGCGTCCCCACCGAGGTCGGGGTGGGTCTCACGGGCCGCTCGGCGGTAGGCGCGGCGGAGTTCCTCGTCGTCGGCGGTCGCGGCGACGCCGAGGACTTCGTAGGGGGTGGCGTCGGCCGGGCTGTCGGTCATGGCCTTGGAACATTACCCGAGGGAGCGTCGGGAGCAGCCGCACGGATGCTGGGCAGTCGCTGGAACGATCAGCCCAGGTCGAGGGCGAGCGGGAGGCCGACGAACCGGGCGTACGCCGTCGCTGCCGTCTCGACGGCGCGGCTCGCTGCCGGGGTGAGCGGCGTGAACGGTGTCACGGTGACGCGGACGTCGCGCGTGCGTTCGGTGCGCTTCCAGGTGCCGACGACCTGCCCGCGGTGCACGACCATCGGCAGGAAGATGCCGTTTCCGCCGGGCACGATGCGGTCGGCGTGCACGGCGTCGAGGTGCCCGGTGCGGTCCGCGTACCCGAGCAGGTACTCGTCGAAGCCGGGCAGGAGCTGCCCGGTCGCGGTGCCGCCGGATGCCGGCCGGTCCGCGAGCGCGAGGAGTCCTCCGCCGAGGTCCTCGATCGTGTCGCCCGCTGCCGCGACGCCGCGTCGGACGTCCCCGAGGGGCAGCTTCGTCCAGCTCGCGGCGTCGACCTCGGTCGCCGGTCCCCTGCCGCGGAGGAAGCCGAGGATCGTGCGGCGCAGGGCGTCGTCGCGGTCCGGGACGGGCGACGCCGCGGGTGCCCACTCGTCGAGGAGCACGAGGTCCTGCCCGACGCGGCTCATCGGGCCCCACGCGACGAGCCCCTCCTGCGCCAACCGGAACAGCAGGTGGTAGCCGCGCCCACCGGCCGGGTCGATGCCGGCGTCCCGGTAGCGGGCGAGCACGCCGTCGCGGTCCAGGGAACGACCGCCCTCGAGCGCCGCGATGGTGAGCGCCCGGGCACGGTCCACGGTGTCCTCGTCGAGTCCGAGCTCGGCGGCACGCCTGGCGGTCTGGCGGATGGTCCTGGCCCCGGTCAGGGAGAGGAGCATCCGGAGATCGTCGGCACGCAGCACGTGGAGGGTCCCGCGCATCGGCCACGACCGGACGAACTCGCCCCGGTCGAAGGCGGCGTGCACGTCCGCCCGGGTCACGCCGACGGCCCTGGCCCCGATCGCCCACAGCGACTGGCCGAGGTCCTGCCCCTGCAGTGCCGTCATGTGGGTGACGACGTCGAGCGCCGTTCCGCCCCGGACCCCGATGCGCTGCGCGGCGAGACGCATCGTGCGGAGGGCCGCCGGTGTCGGCGCCTGGGTCACGCCACTGCTCGGGTGATGTCGTCGGCGTGCTGCTCGATGTACGCCGCGTCGGCGCGGTACAGGTCGGCGTGTCCGTGCTCGAGGTCGCTGACGAACTTCGGGTTCCCGGCTGCCGCCTCGGTCTCGAGCAGCGTGAGGAGTGCGGTGATCGAGGCGAGCATCGTCGGCGCGAGCACCGACCGGGACGCCTCGTCGAGCCCGTAGGCGCGGCAGAACTCCGCGGCCCGCGAGAGTCGGGCGTCGAGCGTCGGGGCGGTCGCACCCTCGACGGCTCCGGTGGTGAACGGCGCGAACCGGTACACCGCGCTCGCGACGTCCCAGACCCGCGGGCCGGGGTGGGCCGTGTCGAAGTCGATGATGCCGACCGCGGCGATGCCGTCGTAGACGCAGTTGTACGGGGCGAAGTCACCGTGCACGACGGTCTCGACCGGGGTGGACGGGCGCTGCGACCACACGTCGGCGTCCTGGTCGAGCGGGAACGTCGCCGCGGCGTCGTGGTAGTGCCGGAGCATCCGTGCGCTCGTGACGAGTGCGGCTTCGCTTGCGACGTCCTCCGTCCACGGGTACTCCCCCGCGACCCCCGGGACGAACGACACGGTCTCGAGCGTGTTGTCGAGCTCGATCGGCTCCGGCGCGGCCACGAAGCCCTGTTCGTGGAGGTGCGCGAGCAGCCGGTGGACGGTGGGAGTCCACGGCCCCGCGGGACGGTGGACCCGGTCGTCGGCCTTGGTGATGCGCTCCATGAGTGCCCGCTCCTGTCGTGGTCGTCGTCGTTGACGTGCCATGGCCGGCGCGATAGCCTCCGTTGACGGGCACCGGCGTGGAGGCAAGCGTATCCGCCCGGGCGCTGCGATGTCGCGATCCATCCGCATGCATGCGCGAGTGCGGTGAACGGCCAGGCGCTCGGAAGCATGCAGCGTTGCATGCAAGGCGTAGGATCGTGCCCGTGAACAGCACGGCGACGACCCAGGCGGCATCCGAGCGCGCCTACGACCACGTCAAGCGGGCGATCATCCGCGGAGACCTCGCCGGCGGGACCGCCATCAGCGAGAACGCCATCTGCCAGGACCTCGGCGTCTCCCGGACGCCGGTGCACGAGGCGTTCCTCCGCCTCGCGGCCGAGGAGCTCATCGCGCTGGAGTCCCGCAAGGGCGCCGTCGTCCGACCGATGTCCCCGAACGAGGCGGCGGACGTGCTCGAGATGCGCGAGGCGATCGAGTCGACCGCCGCGACCCGCGTCGTCACCGACGGCCGCGTGGCGGACCTGGCCCCGAGCCTCCAGGCCATGCTCGCCGAGCAGGAGGCGGCCGTCCGCGACGGCGACGTCGACCGGTTCATCGAGGTGGACGCGGAGTTCCACGGTGCCGTGATCGGCGCGTCGCGGAACGCGATCGCCGTCCTGTTCGCCCGGACGCTGCGGGATCGGCAGCAACGGCTCCGACACCAGCTGATGCGGGTGCAACCGTCCCAGCTGCAGGCATCGCTCGACGACCACCGTGCACTCGCCCGAGCGCTCGACGACGGCGACGCCGCACGCTACGCCGAGGTGCTCAGCGCGCACGTCGCGTCGCACCGGGGCGCACTGTGAGCGCCACCGGGTCGATCCCGACGACCGGTTCGCTGGCGGTCCCCAGGGCCGGGTCCAGCGCCCGGGTGATGCCGTGGGTCGCCGCCTGGGGTGCCGTGTTCGTGTGCTCGTGGGGCGGCAACCAGTTCAGTCCGCTGCTGCTGATGTACGAACAGCGCGCGCACTACTCGTCCGTGCTCGTGAACGTGTTCCTCGGCGTGTACGTGCTCGGACTCGCGCCGGCGCTCCTCGTCGCCGGGTCCCTGTCCGACCGGCACGGCCGACGCCCGCTCATGCTCGCGGGCATGGGCTCCGCCGTCGTCGGCAGCGGCCTGCTCGCGCTCGGCCCGTTCGGCCCCGGCTTCCTGATGGCGGGGCGCCTGTTCGCGGGGGTCACCGTCGGCATCGCGATGGCCGTCGGCAACAGCTGGGTGAAGGAGCTCTCGCAGGGCCGCTTCGACCCGACGGCGGACGGCGGATCCGGAGCCCGTCGCGCGTCGCTCGCGTTCACCCTCGGATCCGCGTCCGGTGCACTCGTCGCCGGGCTCATCGCGCAGTGGGGCCCGATCCCCGAGGTCCTGCCCTTCCTCGTCCACATCGCCGTCGCGCTGCCCTTCGCCGTGATCGTCTGGCGGATGCCGGAGACCCAGCGTTCCGGTGGGCTCGCCGGCCCGTGGTGGCGGCAGCTCCGCGTCCCGAGCGCCGGGCACCGTCGGTTCACCCGGGTGGTGCTCGTCGGGGCGCCGTGGATCTTCGGGTCCGCCGCGATCGGGTACGGGTACCTGCCGACCCGGCTCGAGGGGGCGACCGGCACCTGGGGACTCGTCTTCGCCACGGCGGCGACGGTCGTGGCCCTCGGGGTGTCGAGCGCGGTCCAGCCGCTCGCGAAGCACGTGCACTCGATGACGTCGGCGCGGGGCATCGCGACCGCGGTGCTCCTGATGACCATCGGGATCGCGATCGTCACCGTCGCGATCGAGCTGCAGTCGGTGTGGATCGGCATCGCGGCGAACGTGGTGATCGGCGTCGGGATCGGCATCGCGCTCGTGTCGTCCTTGCTCGAGGTGCAGCGGATCGCGGGCGCTCGGGACCTCGCCGGGCTGACCGGGGTGTTCTACGCGGCCGCGTACGCGGGGTTCCTCGCGCCGGCGGTCATCGCCGCGGTGGCGAACGTCGTGGCGCTGCCGCTCGTGCTCTGGGTGATCGTGGCGCTCGGCGTCGTGTCGTGGATCGCGGTGCTGGTCTCGTCCCGCCGCCACATCCCGGCGTAGTCGCGGCGGCCGCGCCGCGGCTACAGCTGGTCGCGGAGCCAGGACGGGCCGCGGGTCGACGCGCCGATCGCCTCGACGCGGGCGCGGAGCTCCCGGTCGGCCGTCACGACGACCACTGGCGCGTGCCCGGCGGCGACCGCAGCCGAGGCAGCGGCGACGATCGCGTCGTCCCCGGAACCGTCGGCATGGACCACCCCAACCCCGTCGGACAGCGCAGGAGCGGCCCCACGGGCGTCCCCCTCGAGCACGACGGTCCACCGCGGCCACCACCGCGTGAACCCGAGGTCGAGCAGCGGCGCGGGGACACCCACCGCGGCGAGCGCCGTCACCCCGTCGATCAAGCGAGCGGCAGCCCCGGCCCGGTTCTTCCACCAGCCGTCCGGCACGCTGCCGACGACGTTCGCGGCATCGACCACGACGTGCGGGGTGAGCTCGATCGCGGCCCGGAGCGCCGGCCACGACGCGCCGAAGCCCGGGTGCAGCGGTAGGTCGTCGACCTCGTCGACGGGAACCCAGGACAGCGCGAGGCTCTCCCGGTCCGCGATGACCGGCTCGAACGGACGAGAGGCCCGCCCCACCACGGTCGTGTACGTCCAGAACCCGAGGTCGAGCACCGAGGTGTGGCGCAGGTCGACTCCGCCCTGCGGCACACCGGCTTCCTCGGCGGACTCGCGGAGCGCTCCGGTGACCGCGTCCTCGTGCTCGTGCCGGGCGCCGCCGGGGATCCCCCACGTGCCGCCGTGGTGGCTCCACTCGACGCGGTGCTGGAGCAGGACGCGGCCGTGGCCGTCGTCGACGAGCAGGCCGGCGGCGCCGAACACACCCCACGCCTTGGTGCCGTCGGGTCCGTACGCCCAGGCGTCGCCGGGGTCGCGGGGACCTGGCGGCGGACCTGGGGGCAGCGCGTCTGGCACGCCCCAAGCCTGTCACACGGCACCCGTCATGTGACCGCGGAGGTCGTGTACCGTTTCGTCCGAAGACACGGGGTGCCGCATCCGGCGGCTGAGATCACACCCGTCGAACCTGCTCGAGTTCGTACTCGCGAAGGGATCGTCCGATGAACACTCCTGCGCCCGCTCCTGCCTGGGCCGACCGTTCCGCCGAACTGCTCGAGGCCGTCAGGTCCAGGGCGCCGCTCGTGCAGTGCATCACGAACTCGGTGGTGCAGAACGTCACCGCGAACGTGCTGCTCGCACTCGGTGCCTCGGCCGCGATGGTCGACGTGCCGACGGAGGCGGGCCCGTTCGCCCGGGTCGCCGACGCACTGCTCGTCAACACCGGCACGCCGCACGCCGAGCCCCGGGACGCGTCCGTCGAGGCCGCCCGCGCCGCGGCCGAGCACGGCACCCCGTGGGTCCTCGACCCGGTGGCGGTCGGGTCGCTCCCGGTGCGCACCGCCCTGGCCCGCGAGCTGCTGGGCCTCGGTCCGACGGTGCTCCGCGGCAACGCGTCCGAGGTCCTCGCCCTGCTCGGCGACTCCGCCGGTGGGCGCGGGGTCGACAGCACGGCCGGCACCGACGACGCGCGTGCGTCCGCCGTCGACGCTGCCGGGAGGCTCGTGGGCACCGTGGCCGTGTCGGGTCCCGTCGACCTGGTGGCCGGCACCGGTGCCCCCGGCGGGTCCGGCACGGTGGTCCGGATCGCGAACGGGACGGAGCTCCTCACCCGGATCACCGGCGGCGGGTGTGCACTCGGCGCGGTGATCGCGGCGTTCACGTCCATCGCCCCGGACGACCCGCTCGCCGCGGCCGTCGCCGGTACCGCGGTGCACACCATCGCCGCGGAGCTCGCCGCGCGGGACGCCGGTGGTCCCGGGACGTTCCAGCCGCTGTTCCTCGATCGGCTGGCATCGCTGACACCCGCCGACGTCGTCGCCACGGCACGCATCACCGAGGAGGTCGCCGCATGACCGACATCGGTGTCTACCTGGTCACCGACGGCGCGCTCTGCGACCGGCACGGACACGGGGTGCTCGGCGTCGTCCGGGCTGCCGTGCACGCCGGGGTCGGGATCGTGCAGGTGCGGGACAAGCACGCGAGCGCCAGGGACTTCCTCGCGCTGACGGCCGCCGTCGCCGACGCGGTGGGTGACCGTGCCGCCGTGGTCGTCGACGACCGGCTCGACGTCGCCCTCGCGGCTCGGCACGCCGGGCACCGGGTCGCCGGTGTGCACCTCGGACAGTCGGACGTCCCCGTGACGGCAGCGCGGGCACTGCTCGGGCCGGACGCGCACGTCGGGCTGACCGCGAACACCCCGGCGCACCTCGACGTGGTGGCACGGCTCCCCCACGAGACGGTGGACCTGCTGGGCGTCGGTGTCGTGCACCCGACCGCGACGAAGGCGGACCACCCGCCGGCGCTCGGCCACGACGGGTTCGCGCGCCTCGCCGCCGCGACGGACGTGCCGTGCGTGGCGATCGGCGGCGTCGACCTCGACGACGTGGCGCCCCTGCGCGCTGCGGGTGCCGCGGGTGTCGCGGTCGTCTCCGGGATCTGTGCGGCACCGGACCCCGGCGCGGCGGCCTCGGCGTACGTGGCGGCGTGGGGCGGCTCGCGGTGAGCCGGCCGCCCCGGGTGCTGAGCATCGCCGGGACCGACCCGACCGGTGGTGCCGGACTGCAGGCCGACCTCAAGGCGATCGCCGCGCACGACGGCTACGGCATGGCGGTCGTGACCGCCGTCGTCGCGCAGAACACCCGCGGGGTCCGGTCCGTGCACGTGCCCGACGTCCGTGTCCTCCGCGACCAGCTCGACGCCGTGTCGGACGACGTCGTCGTGGACGCGGTGAAGATCGGCATGCTCGGCACGACCGCGGTCATGGGCGAGGTCACCGACTGGCTCCGGGCGAACCGGCCGCCGGTCGTGGTCCTCGACCCCGTGATGGTCGCGACGAGCGGCGACCGGCTGCTCGATGCGGACGCGGAACGGGCGATGACCGGGTTGTTCGCCCAGGCCGACCTCGTGACGCCGAACCGCTCCGAACTGTCGGTGCTCGCCGGACTGGCGGGCGTCGACGACACGGACCCGATCGCGGCGGCACGGGGTGTGGCCGCCACGTGGGACGTGCTCGTGCTGGCGAAGGGCGGGCACGCCGGCGGCGACCGGTCGGACGACGTCCTCGTCGCGCCGGACGGCACCGTCCGGGTGTTCTCCGCGGCGCGGGTGGACACGACCAACACCCACGGCACCGGGTGCTCCCTGTCGAGCGCGATCGCGACGCTCGTCGCTCGCCACGGCGACTGGGAGGTCGCCGTCGGTGCGGCGAAGGACTGGCTGACGGCGGCGCTCGCCGGCGCGGACGCACTCGAGGTCGGGAGCGGCAACGGGCCGATCGACCACGGTGCGCTCGTCCGTGCCGCGCTGCCGACACCCCGCTTCACCGATGCCTGGTGGGACGACGTCCGCGAGGTGCTCGACGCGACGATCGCGGCACCGTTCATCCGGCGGATGGCCGACGGCACGCTGGAGCCCGACGTGTTCGCGGGCTACCTCGCGCAGGACGTGCACTACCTCCGCGCGTACGAGCAGCACCTCGCGGCGATCGGGCACCGCACGACCGGCGACGACGCTGCGTTCTGGGAGGCCGCCGCTGCCGGCTGCGGCGAGGAGGCGGCGACCCTGCACCACCGCCGACTCGCCGGCACGCACGCCGACGACCCCGTGCACCCGACGTGCGCCGGCTACCTCGCGCACCTGGCGGCGGCCGCGACACATCCCGACGTGGCCGTGCTCGCCGCCGCCGTCCTGCCCTGCTTCCGCGTGTACGCGTGGGTCGGCGCACAGCTCGGCACCGCACCGGTCGGACACCCGTTCGCGGACTGGATCGCGGCATACGGCGACCCGGGCTTCGCGGCGGCGAGCGCCCGTGCGACGGATCTCGTCGAGGAACTCGCGCGCGCGGCCCCGCCGTCGGTCAGGGGCGCCATGGCCCGAGCGTTCCGCGAGTCGACCCGGTGGGAGCTGGCGTTCTTCCTGATGCCCGACGAGCTCGGCGAGCCCGGCCTGCTCTAGGACTTCGGCGCCAGCCGGACGAGCTCGACGTCGAGCGACCCGCCCGAGGCGGTGCAGCGCATCCAGGTGTGATCCGGCTGGCGTCGACGGTCCGTCGGCGAGCCGGGGTTCAGCAGCCGGAGACCCCCCGGCGCCATGGTGTCCCACGGGATGTGCGAGTGCCCGAACACGAGGACGTCGACGTCCGGGTACGCCTCGGCCGCACGACGCTCGCGGCCGGTCGCCGCGCCGGTCTCGTGGACGACGGCGAACCGGAGCCCCTCGACGTCGACGTGCGCGACGAGCGGCAGTCGGTCGTCGAACTCGGGGCCGTCGTTGTTCCCGCGAACCCCGACGAACTGCGCGGCACGGGCCTCGACGGCGTCGAGCGTCGCCAGGTCCACCCAGTCCCCCGCGTGCACCACGAGGTCGGCGGCGTCGATGTCGTCCCACAGCCCGGCCGGCAGGTCCTTCGCCCGCTTCGGCAGGTGCGTGTCCGAGAGCAGGACGATCGAGGTCGTCATGCCCGCGGCAGGTCGGGGTCCACGTCCGGGTCCGTCGCCCGGGCCGGCATCGGCAGACCGGCCTCGTCCGAGGCACCCAGCCGCTCGAGCAGCCCGGCGAGCAGGGCGATGTCGTCGTCGGACCAGCTCGCGATCCGCTCGTCGAGGGCATCGCGGTGCAGCTTCACGGAGCGCGCCAGTGCCGCGCGTCCCTCGTCGGTCGCCTCGAGCGGCTTCGCGTTCCCCGTGCCGCCGTCGGTCGTCCGGATCAGTCCGGCGGCGAGCAGCCCGGCGAGCTGCCGGGAGATCGTCGACCGGTTCAACCGGAGGTACCGCGCGATGTCGATGGCCATGCAGCCGGGGTGGAGCACGACGAAGTCGACGAGCGACTGGTCGACGACGCTCAGCACGGCGTCGTCCCCTCGGGCCCTGATGCTCGCCCGCCGGGTGATCCGGGAGAGCTCGGTGTAGGCGCGTCCGATGTCAGCGTCCCGGACGTCGGACCTCGGGTGGTCCATCCTGACTCCAACCTGTCGTTCTGTGCCCGTCACGATACCGGTGGGGTACAACTCCGGGCCCGGGTGAACCGCCGAGCAGTGCGCGATCCGGCGCCGGTCTGCGCGAACCCGCAGCCGCGGCTAGTCGCCGCGTGCCGCCGCGTGCAGGGCCGCGATGTCGAGCTTCACCATCTGCCGCATCGCCTCGTACGCCCGTGCAGCGCCCTCCTGGTCGCCGCCCGCGCTCATGATCTCGCCCATGTCCGCCGGGGTCACCTGCCAGGACACGCCCCACGCGTCCGTGATCCAGCCGCACGCGACCGGGCTACCGCCGGCGTCGACGAACGCGTCCCAGATGCGGTCGAGCTCGGCCTGGTCCTCCACGTCGACCTGGAACGAGATCGCGTCGGTGTGGGGATGCCCCGGACCGGCGTTCATCGCACGGTAGGGCTGGCCGTGCAGGCGGAACTCGACCACGAGGGTCGTGCCGTCCGGGAGCTTCTCGACGTGGTCGACGGACGAGTCCGGGATGACCGAGGTGTAGAACGTGGCGGCCTGCTCGGCCTGCCCGTCGAACCAGATGAAGGGGACGATCTGTCGCACGGTGGGTCCTGTCGTCGGGCTCAGTCCGCCACGCTGCGGCTGAGGAGCGGTGCCTTGTCCGGGTGGTCGTCGAACCACTTGCCGACGAACCAGCACATCGGGACGATGCGCTTGTCGTTCCTGGACTCGACGTCGGCAACGGCGTACTCGACGAGCTCGGCGGCGTAGCCGTGCCCGCGGTGCGCCGGGACCGTGTACGTGTGCGGGAACGCGACGGCGTCGTCGTTCTCGCGGTAGTCGAGCACGCTCACCAGCGCGCCGTCGACGTACATCGCGTACCTCGATCGGTCTGCCTCGTCGCGGAACTCGTGTGCCATGCCGCCATCATGCCTCGGAATGCACCGAGGGGCACGGCGTTGTCTGGGGGCATGACGACCATCGGGATCATCGGAGCAGGCAACATCGGCGGACAACTGGCACGGCTGGCGGTGCAGCACGGCTACGACGTGGCGATCGCGAACTCGCGCGGCCCGGAGACGCTGACGGACCTCGTGTCCGAACTCGGCGACCGGGCACGGGCGGTCACACGGGACGAGGCGGCGGCAGCAGGAGACCTCGTCGTGGTGACGACGCCCCTCGCGGCGATCGAGACGATCCCCGTGGACCCCCTCGTCGGCAAGGTCGTGATCGACACGAACAACTACTACCCGCAGCGCGACGGACACATCGAAGCGCTCGACGACGAGCGCACGACCACGGCCGAACTGCTGCAGGACCACCTGCCGGGTGCCCGCGTCGTGAAGGCCTTCAACCACATCGCGGCCGGCGACCTGACCACGGCCGGGACGCCGACGGGCACCGCCGGTCGTCGTGCCCTCATCGTCGCGGGTGACGACGCCGACGCCAAGCGCGTCGTGTCGGACCTGCTCGACGAGTTCGGCTTCGACGCGGTGGACATCGGCGGCCTCGCCGAGGGATGGCGCATCCAGCGCGACACCCCCGGGTACGTCAAGCCGTACGCGGCCGTCGAGCTCGAGCAGGCCGTGGCCGACGCGAAGCGCTACCGCGACATGTGAGCCCTGCGCGGCCGCGGGCTCGGCGGAGCCCGCGGCCGCGACAGCGCCCGCGATCAGGCCGCGTCGAAGATCACCGTCATCTCGGCGATGTCGTCCTCACTCGGCGTCCACGCGGTGCCGGCGTCCACGTTCTGGGTGATCTGCTCGGGCTTCGTCGCACCCGCGATCACGCTCGTCAGCCCCGGCTGCGCAAGGAGCCACGCGAACGTCGCCTGCAGCATCGTGACGCCGCGCTCGTCGCAGAAGCCCTGGAACTCCTCGAGCACGTCCCACGGCGCGCTCTCGAGGAGTTCCGGCTTCAGCTTCGACAGCCGACCGTCGGTGGGGCCGCCGGAGCGGGTGTACTTGCCGCTGAGCAGCCCGTTGTACAGCGGGAAGAACGGCAGGAACCCGAGCGCGTAGGCACGGACCGCCGGCAGGACCTCGGCCTCGGCACCACGAGCGAGGGGGCTGTACTCGTTCTGCGCGGACACGAACGCCGTGGTGCCGGCGATCGACGCGGTCAGCTCGGCCTCGGCGATCTGCCACCCGGCGAAGTTCGAGTGCCCGACGTAGCGGATCTTGCCCTCGCGGACCAGGTCGTCGAGGACGGACAGCGTCTCCTCGATCGGCGTCACCGAGTCCGGCCGGTGCATCTGGTACAGGTCGATCCAGTCCGTGCCGAGGCGCCGCAACGACGACTCGACGGCGAGCCGCACGTACCGACGGGAGCCGCGGACGCCCCAGTCCGGGCCGTTCGCGCCACGCATGTCCATGCCGAACTTCGTCGCCAGGACCACCTCGTCCCGACGTCCGGCGATCGCCTTGCCGAGCATCGACTCGGACTGTCCGGGAGTCCCGCCGTAGATGTCCGCGGTGTCGAGGAGCGTCACACCGGCGTCGAGTGCGGCGTGCACGACGGCGTCGGTGCCGTCCTGCGTCTCGGTGACCGTGCCCGGCCTGCCGAAGTTGTTGCAGCCGAGGCCGACGGTGGAGACGATCAGCCCAGAGGGGCCGAGTGGACGGTGTTCGATCGCTGCCATGCACCGACCGTACCGGCGTCCCCGGAACTGGGGCTGCGACACTGGCACCGGTTCCCGTTAGAACTGACGATGGATCAGCCTACGGAGGGAGCCGAACAGTGGCGTCGCATCGCTTACCCGATTCCGAACGACCCCGCCGTCCCGTCCCGG
Source organism: Curtobacterium guangdongense (assembly GCF_049341845.1). Classification (NCBI taxonomy): domain Bacteria; kingdom Bacillati; phylum Actinomycetota; class Actinomycetes; order Micrococcales; family Microbacteriaceae; genus Curtobacterium; species Curtobacterium guangdongense. Next base: position 1,103 of record NZ_JBMPIT010000008.1, on the reverse strand, counting down.
CCTGGGTGACGACCCCGTTCGTCGACGGCGCAGCCGATCAGGAGGCCCGACCCGCGTCCGCCACCTCGGCGCCCGTCCCCGAGACGGTCGAGCCCACCCCGCCGCAGGTCGCCGCCGTCTCGGCGCCGGCTCCGTCCAGCGCTCCCGACGCCGTCGCGGTGCTCGACCCGGACGCCGTCGCGCCCGACTACCCGCCCGTGGAGGAGCACCTCCCGCCGGCCCCGACGTCGCCGACCGTGCACACCGTGCCGTTCAACCAGCTCGTCGGCGACCCCTCGTCACCCGCGCCCGTCTCCCCGGTCGACGCGCCGGTGCTCGTCGGCGCGCCCGCCCCCCGTCCCACCGCGCCCGCCGGCCCCGTCGTCCCGCAGGCAGGGCAGCCGCGGTTCTCGGTCCCCGGGCTCGAGCACGTCGTCGTCGCAGGGACCGAACCGGCGCCCGTCGGTCCCGTCGGGTACCGGACCCCCGCACGCTTCGCCCACCAGCAGGTCGCCCAGGCGCTCTCGATCGCCGAAGCACCGGCACCCGCCGTTCCGGTCCCGACCGCCGTGACCGCCGCCGCGCCGGCCCCGATCGTCACGGACGCTCCCGAGGCGACCCACGCCGTGACCCGTGACGAGCCGGAGGCGACCGTCGACGCCCAGGCCGAGCCGAGCCTCCCGTCCGACGTGGAGGCGACCACGAAGCGGACCGCACGCCGCCCGCTCGGCGCGACGCCGGGTGCTGTCCTCGGCGCCGTCGCCGGGATCGCGGCGCTCGGACTCGCGGCGTGGTGGTTCCTCGCTCCCGCGTCCGTGCACGCAGCGGGTGTCGCGATCGGTGTGCTCGGCGTCGTGCTCTCGATCGCCACCCTGCGGAACCCGGCGGCGACGTGGCAGCGGCCGGTCGCGCTCCTCGGGGCCGTCCTCGGCGGCGTCGGCACGCTCGTGCTGCTCTGGGCCGTCGCGACCGCCGTCCTGCCGACGGCCGGCGTCACCTTGCCGGACATCACCGGCTCGGGCCTGGTCCCCACCCTCGCCCCCTAGCTGTAGTTCCCCGTGAGGTTGTGAACGCGATCTGATGGGGTTTGGCCGCCGAGTCCGGTGTGGGGTCGGTGGTGATTG